>JARRLM010000081.1:0-11669 GCA_037386985.1 Acidobacteriota bacterium
CGGGGTCCTTTAGGCAATTGAGATACGCGGTCGTTCATGAGGCTTTTTCCTGGATATGAACATACTTTCCGAGACGACCTCGGTCCTGAAATTCTACAACCCCCGATATCTTGGCGAATAACGTATCGTCGCTTCCAATTCCTACATTCAGGCCGGGCTTATACCTTGTTCCCCTCTGCCGTACGATAATCGTTCCTCCGCTTACGAGCTGACCGGAAAAACGCTTTATCCCAAGTCTCTTGGACTGGCTGTCTCTGCCGTTGCGGGAACTTCCTACCCCCTTTTTATGTGCCATGATGAATACCTCTTAGCCTGCTACATTGATTTTTTCAATAAGTACTTCCGAATACTGTTGCCGGTGCCCGCGCGTACGGCGATACTGTTTTTTCTTCTTATATTTGAAAACCAGGACTTTATCGCTCTTCCCCTGGGACTTCAACAAACCTGTGACGGAGGCTCCCTCAACCAGAGGTTCTCCGATATATGTCTTTTCTTCGGTTTTTACCAGAAGCACTTCCTTGAACTCCACAGATGCCTCCGATTCGGCTTCAAGCTTTTCCACACAAACCACTTCACCTTCAGCAACCCGGTACTGCTTTCCGCCGCTCATTATCACTGCGTACACGATATCACCTCCAAGGCGAAATATTTGATTTAACCAAGAAGCCGGGAAAAAGGCAATAACAAATCTTTAAAAACGTTATCCGTTCAGGGTTCAAGGTTCAAGGCTTTAGGCAGAGAATCGGGCATGAAATACAAGCTGGCCCTGGCTTTTTTCTGCGCAGCAGAAGAGGCAGTCTTTCCGGTGAACGGAAACGATTCCCGCACACTGCCGGCATGTCCATCGTTCCTTTTCATCACGAACAAACTGACTGTTGGAGTTCTGAATGACAGCCTTGATTTTCCAGGCAGCTAGGCCTGGTTACTACCCGCCTTACGGACCTCCGCCATTCATCCATCAACCATCCATATATCATCAGATAGATCTTTAAACTTCAAACTTTTATAAGACAATATTCCACCAACAAACTCAATACAATCAAATAAACTAGACAAAGATATCTACAGAAAGCGCTCAGAACCGTTTTCGGAGACGGAAGTCAATTCCAAATTTTCCGTCTTCGTCCCTGGTGCCGATTACGGACAGATCTTTTCCAACATCGTATTCGATGACAACAACCTGCTCTTCGTTTGTTGAAAGATTCCGGGAAAAGGTCACTACCAATTCAGGGGAAATACGCTCGCTGATGGTAATGCGGGCTGTGGGATTATTTTCCGCTCCTTCCAGGAAGGGGTCCACTCGGAAACTCTCCAGTCCGAAAATACGTTGAACTCTCTTGCCGATCACACCAGTGAGGTTTTCGGACAGGACGCTCGCGGCACTCAGTCCCGCCATCTGAGATTCACGTTGGGCATTCGGGCTCCCCGTGTCTGTCATTCCGGTAGTCAAAAGCGACAGGATATCGACCGTAGACATCGGAGGATCGGAAGTGATATTGAGGCTGAAATTATCGAGAGTCCCTGTAGCATCGAGAATCAACCGATACGTTTTCACATCCGCTTCCGCACGGATGTCCAGCACGGGATTTATCCGGTTTCTGTCTATGAAATCAGCGTAGGCATGGGAAATGACAAACCGGTTTCCTCGAAAGAAAATAGTTCCATCCCCTGCCTCCGCCCGTCCGGTCAATGAAGGATAGGCAGGTGTTCCCCGCAGGGTCAGTCGAAAGCTCCCGTTCACGCGAGCCAGTTCATTGTCTATCACCAATCCATTATTGGAACGGATATCGATATTTAACCGAAGGTTTTGAAGGCCAGGGTCCTGGGCCAACAAGCCCGATTGTGTCCCACGGCCGCGGGCAAGCTGTTCCAGCAGGTTAAAATCACGAACATATTCCGTGCGGATTACATCAATATCACCCGAAAGAATCTGAAGGTCGCTGTCCGCGCTTGCTCAACCGCTATTTCGAGGTTTATCGAACGCATGACGCCTTCAGTGTGTTCATATGCACCCGATAACTCAATCAATCCGGAAGCCGCCCTGCCGTGAATATTTTCGAACCTCGCAACATTTTGGGACAGTACTATGTCCCCCTGAATGTAGGAAACAGGGAACGGAACGCCCTCGTACTCCAGCCTGGCATCGTTCAGGGTAACCCGGCCGATGACCAGAGGATCCTGCTTCGATCCTGTTGCGCGGATATTCACCTCTGCGTTTCCCGACACATCAAGCTTCTCCCTTATCCCGGCAAGGACTTCCAGATCCAGGCTTCCTTCGAGGTCCATCTTGAGTGTCGGACGGTCGTCAAGAGGCAGAGAACCCTTTAATAACAGGTCCGTACCCACGCCTTGAATTCTGGCGACATCAATACTCAATATTTTTTCAGCTATGGAAAGCTGAATCTGTCCATTATTCCGCAGTTCATAGTCCTGTATCTTAAATTGAGCTCCATCCACCTGTCCGCGCAATTTTAAAGTTGTCCAATCACCAAAGCTGCCTTCCCCTTCAATCCTGCCCTTCATTGCGGTGCTGATTTCCTTCAAATACGGAGGCGTCTTATCGGAAACAATTTTGCGGAGATTCAAATTGTCAAAATTCAGGATAATCGTTCCCGGATACTCCCCTATCAAGGCTACCTGGGACTGAAGCGAGAAAAAGCCCAAGTCCGAATGGATATTCGCGCTCCCTTCCACAACACCCTCTTCAAACTTCAGTTCCCCCTGACCACGTCCAAGATCCCACTCCTTATAGCGAAGATTTTCCAGCTCGAACGCTCCATCAAAAGCGGGGGACTCCAATGTTCCATTCACGGCTCCGGAAGCATTGGCATATCCTTGAAGCGACGACTCATTCTTCGTGAGAGCCGGAATTTCACTCAAAGGCAGATGCTGTAAATTCGTTGTCAGGTTCAACTGACCGGTATCGGTATCGATTTGTCCTTCCACCTGAATCGTTGCTTCGCCCCGGGCGATATCCATATTCTTAAAACGAATATGCTGTTTCTCGACTGCGATATCAGCGATTAAACGATCGAAGGATTGTCCCTTGAAACTTCCCTTTTCGACCGACAGCAATCCGCTACCGTTCCAGGTGGATTGTTCATAATGAATCCGACCACTGCCGTTCAGCACACCGGTCATATCCAGAACCGACAGGCCGCTGTCTTTGAGTAGCGGCAGCGGTATTCGTTGAAAATTGCCATGGAAATCGAATGAGGCAATGTCCTCCTCATTGGCAAAATCAAGAGAAAGATCTCCCTGTACAGCCTGCAGCCCCCTGCTGACGGATAGATTCCTGAAAGCCAGATGCGGACCTTCCAGATGAACGGCTGTATCTAAAACATCCACTTCAAGAGAACGCCACTTGCCCTTTTTGACCGACATGCTTCCTTCATATTCAATATCGGAAGAGGAACGAATCCGGACATCTCCGCTGAAATCATAGGTGCCATCCAATGCCGACAGGTCTGGATAGCTATCGATCAGTCCCGCCACCGCGGGAGAAAAATTTGCAAGCAAATCGAGCGGTTCCGAAAAGCGGCTTGTGGATAACCGCACATGAAAAAGCGCATCCGCGCCTCCATATGCGTTGATAGACGTATCGGATGATCTGAGATCTACATAGGAAAGATTGGTCTCGCCGTCATGATAGGAAAAGCGTGCGTTTCCTCCAAGAGGGGTGCTTTTGAGCCGCAATCCATCGCCACTTTCCATCCATGTCCCCAGGTCAGCTCCGTCCTGGAATCGACCGTATTCCCGTATTGTATTGATGACACATTAAGCAGATCACCGACTTCAGAGAGGGGTACGCGCTCTGTATGGACGATGAGCCGGTTGGGTTTGTTGTTCTCGTTTCTTAACTGTATCTCCCCTTCAGCAGTTATATCCCCTTCAACAATTTTCCCGGTTACGTCCCGCAAATAAAGAACGTCGTGCAGAATTTCATAGGCGCCTGCCAAATCTGCATAATCCATCTTCCTATAGGCGCCGTTGCGAGCGAGAAAATCTCCTTTTAGATAAATTCCATCCCCGTCAAAACGGACCCGGGTATTGACATCGATTTTACCCCAGCCTTCATTTAGGGATGAATCCGCCAGAACCAGGTCCCCGGCGCTCACGACCCCGGCCATATCCAGAGCAAGGGCAGGAGAATCCCAGTTCTCGACCGAACCGCTGCCGCTCAACAGACTTTCATCATGGCGAAATTCGATTGTTTCGATCGCGAATCCGTTTATGGACAGATTTGCTGTGAGTTTCAGATCGTGGATGATCTCCCGCTCCTTATATAAGAGACGGCTCTGCTTGTAATCCAGGGAAATCTTGTAGCTGGGAAGGGTTCCGTCGTAGCCGATCCGGCAATCGAGGTCTTCAAGATCCAGATTAAAGGAGGCGCTGTGCTCATTAATTGTGACGCGGCCCTCCTGGACCGTAAATTTCCTGGTTTCCAGCCTCAAGGAGATTTTTAGAGTATTTAAGAACCCATCTGGATTCCAACCGGAATCTTCGCCTCCTGGGCCGGTTAACACTTTCACCTGCGGGTGAATGAGGTGAAGTTCTCCGAGACGCATGCGGAAGTTCCATAGGGAAGAGAGGCTGAATCTCGCCCGTATTTCATCTATTTGAAGGAAGGCAAATCCGGGCACCTCATTCTGTGCTTCAAGCCTGACGTCTTCTACTTGCAGAGTTCCCCGATAGACATCGAGTTCGATGCGCCCGATTCGGCAATCCAGCCCGGTGTCGTTTTCAATGCGCGAAATGAGCGATGTTCGAATGAATTCCTGAAAGTTTTCTGTCTGCAGATACCAGAGTCCTGCACTCGTTAGCGCCAGGAACAACGCAAAAGCGGCAATCAGGAATATCGTGCGTGCTTTCACGGCGCTTCACCCCCTAGGGTCTGTTCTCGAGGATTCTCAGGATCCCGGACACCCGGACCATAGTCATTGAAGTATTCAATACGGGAATTACGCCTGGTATCCTGGATCCACTGATCCAGATCGGCATTAATCTGCTCCTCTACCAGAATCCCCTCGATCTCTGCTGAAACCGCCTCCAGAGGAGGTATTTCAAGCCCTAGCTCCCGGAGCTGAGGCACGTATGTTTCATTATAATGGTCTTCGATATCCTTCGCGGAAACACCGGGCGCAAAGGGTTGGAAACGGAATTCAACAAACTTCCAAATGGAAAATTCGAGTCTCAAAAAAGAAACCAGCTCAGACTCCTGGACGCCAATCTTCTCAAGCTGCCCGAGCAGACCCTCTTCTCCACCATAACGATCGTGCAGCTTGAGAAGATTGGCGTCCAGGAGTCTGAGCTGGGTTCTTTTTTGAGACTCGAATTTTCCATTTGGAAGTTTGTTGACTTCTTCAGGCGGAACGGGATCCGTTGGTTCTCCATAGGCCATCAGCATTTTAAGGCTTCGGGCGATGTAAAGATCTCCCTCTGTAATCACTGTACCGTTCACGGCAACGAGCAGCCGGTCGATCTCCTCCGCGCTCAGATTCAGGACACCGAATAGGAGAATCAGCAGTCCTGTCGCCACAGTCCGGAACAGGGCAGTGATATCCTTCCGATTTGCGGGTGCCCTTTGTGTTAAGCCCTGCCTGAATATGTTCATAGCCTAGAACGGGGGTCCGACCGTTATAAAAAGGTGCCCCCGGCTCAGACCGCGCTGCTGCAGTTCCGGAGGCAGATTCAAATTGTAGCCATAATCGATTCGCAGCGGGCCGAAAGGCGTTTTGATTCTCAGCCCGGTACCGACGGTGTGACTGAAATCCGAAAAAACGATATCGCTCATTGTAGGAAAAACGTTTCCCGCATCATAGAAACCTGCGAGATGAACAAAGGACAGAATCGGCCTGCGCAGCTCCAGTGAACCGATCACGAGGGCATTTCCGCCAAGGGGTTTACCGGTTGTTCCATCCAGCGGGCCGGCATAATCGGTATCGAAACCACGAAGGCTCGATCCACCCCCGGCAAAAAATCTTTCGCTGATAGGTACGCTCGATCCGCTATAGGGGTGCAACACACCGAAACGGATGGATATGGCCGTAATAAGAGACTTTGGAAGCTTTCGATAATAACTGTTCTGCGTAAAAAACGAAATGTAGTCGTTATCTCCCAACCGACTGGTGGTTACACCAAAGTCGGTCGATGAGAAAAAGCCTTTCTCCGGGTCCAGGTAGTTGTCCCTGGAATCATTCACATAGGCAACCGAGAAAGTAGAGAGGTTGCGAGGCGTATCGTCTCTTTCGAAATCAGGGTCGGAAACCTGCAAATTCAATGGACGTACATTCTGAAAGTCATATCGGAACAACCCCCAGCTGTGTCCGCTGAAGGGATAACTGTATTGATACGATGCACCCAGACGCCTGATATCGAAACTGACATCCTGCCGGTAACTGGCGGAGAAAGAGATGTAGGAATCGACCGGCAACGGACGGAATTGAGCCTGCCGTATGCTGAAAACCGCCTGCTGTTCAATACTGCTGCCCCTCAGTCGGATATCCGCCCTGCGCGCCATGCCGAAAATGTTGAGATCCGAAAATTCCAGCGTCCCTCTCAATTTCTCGTGCTCCTGGTACCCGATTCCGTATCGTATGGTATACCGTTTGGATTCACGTACACGAATAACGATATTCTGATAGGGATTCGTGCTGTCAGGGTTCTGCTGTTCTACTCTTACCTGATCGAAAATCCCCAGTCTGTAAAGGGCCTGTTGTGTCTGGAGCAGTTTTCCGAGACTGAGCGGATCGCCCGTTCTGAGCTTAATCCGTTTATCGATCACGGACCTGCGCGTATGCGCGTCGCCGAGTATGATAATCCGATCCACGATGAACTTTGTTCCTTCCTCGATATGAAATTCTACCGGATAGGAATTCGTTTCATCAGTTTCGCCCGTATAAACACTGACACGTGCCTGGAGATATCCCGCATCATTATATGCAGCCAGCAGGACCTGCCGATCGCGCTCGGCCAGAGAGGGAGAATAGGCTCCCCCGGGCGTCAGGTTGATCATCGAAGCAAGCTCTTCGGCCGTGAAAGCCGTATTCCCCCTGAATCCGATCGAATTTGTCCGGGAAAGCCCTCCTTCGGTGAATTCGTATTCAATGCCCATTTTACTTCCATCCCCAAGCGACTCGGGCAGATCACTGATCCTGGCATCCAGGTAACCACGGGATTCGTAAACGGATTTCAGAGAATTCAGATCATCATTCAGCCTGGTCACACTGTAAGCCGTATTGCGCAGAAATGAGGAAGGCTGCATAGTAAGTGAGGCAAGTAATTCCCGGTCGGTAACGGCCTCATTCCCCTCGAACCGGACATATTGAACCGTAGATTTCTTATTGGGTACGATTTTATAGCGTAAGACGCGAACACTGTCTTCTTCTTCCTCGTAGACTGATATATCCGCCTCGGAATACCCTCTGTTCTCAAGGTATTCTTTAAGATTTCTTTTTCCTTCCTGCAGAATCTCTTCGCCTATCCCTTCTCCTGTCAGGACCGGAAGAAGACGACGCAGCTGGTTTTTGTCGATCTTGAACCCGTCTACAACAACCCTCACTTTACCGTAATCGGATATATCCAGGGTCAGATCCACAGTGTTGGTTTCTGAATCGAAAGATTCATCTACTTTGACCTCAGCAGCCAGATACCCTTCGTTTGTGAAATGTTTTCTGAGACTCTCCAGCCGATCTGCCAGTCGGCTGCGTTCGAACTTCTTTCCCTCCCGGAAACCGAACTTTTCCGACAAATCCTTTAAATCCCGTTCCGGCACTCCCTGGATCTTGATCGAGCGAATACGGGCAAGTTCCCCCGGCTGTACATCGAAAACGACATCCACCTGTCTGAATGTGTCCTCCCAAAAGGTCCTGGCCTTGACCTGTGCAAGATAAAAACCTCTTTTTTTCATAAACACAAGGACCGTTCGCCTGGAGTCTTCCAGACCTGCTTCGGTATACCTCTCTCCGACCGGCAGGGACACCCATTCCCAGAGGGAACGCCCTTTCAGGTCCACATCCCCTTCCAGGAAAAAGTTATTGAAATAGTAATTATGCTGTAGTTTGAAACTGAGGATAATGCCCTCCCCTTTCGGAATTGCCTCTACGGCAACAGAGGAAAAACGGCCGCTGTCATACAGAGATTGAATGCCTCGTTTCAACGCGGAACGTGTCAATAGATCGCCAGGATGAATTCCGAGATACGGGTCATAATGCGCACGGTCCAGGGATGGTTCTACAGAATATTCTATACTGTGGATTCTCTTTCCAAAATAGGTTTCATCGGGGCCTGTTGCTGAATACGCGTTTCCGACCGTGATGGCAGGCATCATCATGTACAGAACTCCGCAGGAAACAAGCAGGGTTCGGCACCGTTGGGAATAAGGGATGCATAACCTTCTCCGCACCTTACGAAACAATTCTCCGGCCCGATTCATTATTCCTTCGCCCCAAATCACAGATTAAACCTGAAGAGAATGACGTCACCTTCCTGCACCCTGTAATCCCTGCCTTCAAGACGCAGCACGCCCTTGTTTTTTGCCGCCTGGAAGGAACCTAGTTCCACCATATCCTCAAAAGAAATTACTTCAGCCTTAATAAAGCCTTTTTCAAAATCCGTATGAATAGCACCGGCCGCTTTCGCTGCAGTTGTGTCGCGCGCTATTGTCCAGGCTCGAACTTCCGGCTCTCCCGCGGTATAAAAAGAAAAGACTCCGAGAAGATCGTATGAACTCTTAATAATCCGATCCAGCGCACTCCCTTGGAGCCCGAGATCCTCCATAAACATTCCGGCGTCTTCAGGCGGAAGCGCCGCAATTTCCGATTCGATCTTGCCGCAAACGGCTGTGATTCCAACATTGCACATCGCCGCCTGTTTCTGCAAACCGTATTCTTCAACAACACGATCGATTTTATCAGCATCCTGATCCGCGACATTTATGACCTGCAATACCGGTTTTGCAGAAAGAAACGTGAAGCCCTTAATCCGCTTTTCTTCCTCAGGCGTTAACTGCAATTCCCTTAAAGGCTGTTCCGACTCCAGGGCTTCCTTGAACTGGAGGAGTACCTCATTTTCAAGCTCAAGCTCCCGAGACTTGATTTTTTTCAAGTCCTTGTCCAGTCGTTCCAGCCTTTTTTCGATAATGGCCAAATCAGAAAAAATCATCTCGACTTCAAAAAGCTCGATATCGCGCTGAGGATCGATGGTCTCCTCAATATGAGGAATATTGGGGTCGTCAAAGCCGCGTACAATATGAAGCAGTGTGTCGACGTTCTTCAGACTGGTCAGATAGTCACCTATATCCCTGCTCCGGCTTTCCAGCGCAGTTTTCCCTTCGCCGCGCGCGATACCGGGTAAATCTACGTATTCAATGCTGGCATAAGTAACCTTCTTGGGATCTACCATTTCCGCCAATCGCTCCAAACGCGCATCCGGAACCCTGGCTACACCGATATGTGCTTCCCGCACGTTTCCCCATGAAGATGTATCCACCCGTCCCTGTGTGAGAAGGTTGAAAATAGTTGTTTTTCCAACCTGCGGCAAACCGACAATTCCGATCTTCATGCATCACCCTCATTTAAGAAGCGAACGGGCTTTCCTAACCAGAACCGTATACGAACGCGCCAAGACGGAAATAACCCGCACTGTCACAGCAAAGACTGTGAAAAAATGAAATCTAATGTTATCACAGGATTTTCAACTACCCTCCCTGCAATTCACCCGGAAATCCCAAACCACAAATTATTCTCCAAACAGAAATTAAATGCGATTCAGGTCATTATTTTTCTTGACACACATTTATAAAAGACTTATTGTCGAGTGGTCAGAAGTGGTTCATTGTGGTTTATAAGGGCCACAGAAGCCACTTTCCTCTTAAAACTGATTCACAACAAACAGGATGTCTGACAAAAGTCGGGTTTGATATGCTATTAGGGAGTTACTCAGCAAAGATCGACGAAAAGTCTCGACTGAGGCTGCCCGCCAAGTTTCGTCGCGACATGCCCGGTGCGGATGATAATTCGTACTATGTGACCAGTGACGATGGCCAATGCGCGCAGATATACCCTCTTCCCGTATGGGAGCGTATCGCCCAGAAACTTCAAGAACCTCCACGCATGGACCCGTCCAAATTGAAACTGCAGCGTTTTACGAGCTACTACGGACTTCTGACACAGATGGATCCTCAGGGAAGGATCCTGATACCGCAATCGCTGCGCGATGATGCGCAGATATCGGGGGATGTAATTGTCATAGGAAAAACAGATCACCTTGAAGTATGGAACAACGAAGTATTCAGAAAGAGCCTTATGGAAAATCCTCTTACATTAGAGGAACGTGAAAAACTTGCAGAACAGGGATTTTAGAGCACACAGGAAAACGGAAGATGGAGTGTTTGAGGCTCCATTGCAGACGTGAGAACAAACGCTCCGGCACAGTTCGACAAACAGATCATAAAGATCGAAATATCGGGGACCCGTGAAAGCTACAATTCAGAAAGACATGACAGATTTCCCTAGAAATCCAGATTGTGAACACATCCCGGTCATGCTGAAAGAGGTCATCGAACTCCTTCAATGCAAACCCGGAGAGACATACGTCGACGCAACACTGGGACTGGGAGGACATGCACGGGTTATAGTACAGAAGATTCAGCCCGGGGGTCTGCTGATTGGAATCGACAGGGACAAAGAATCCCTTGATAAAGCAAGTTCCCTGTTGAAGCCATTCTGCGACAGTGTCCGCCTGGTGCACGACAACTATAAAAACCTGCCGTTGATCCTGAATAATCTTGCCGTCCGGCCCGTGAACGGGATCCTGGTGGATCTGGGAGTTTCATCGTACCAGTTGCTTTCTCCGGAACGCGGCTTCAGTATCCACTCCGACGTCCTGTTGGATATGCGTATGGACAGGACCCAGAAAGGTACAGCCGCCGATATCGTCAACAACATGCCGGAAAGCGAGCTTGCCGACCTTATATACCGGTTTGGTGAAGAAAAGCTTTCACGCCGCATCGCGGCCGCCATTGTCCGTTCAAGAAGCAAGACGCCCATCACACGCTGTGTCCAGTTGTCCGAACTAATCAGCCGCGCCATCAAAGGCCGGGGCCGTCAGGCAATTCATCCCGCGACCAGAACATTTCAGGCCTTGCGTATTGCCGTAAATGAAGAACTTGACGGACTGGAAGAATTCCTCGTTGGGGCGACAGAGTTTTTAACGCGGGGAGGAAGAATCGCAGTGATAGCCTTTCATTCGTTGGAAGACCGAATCGTTAAAAACACATTCCGAAAGCTGGCGGGGCAGTGCGTATGCGAAGCCCCTCCGGAGCTTTGCAGGTGTCCAAGGCGGACCGAAGGCCGGCTCATCCATTCGCGGCCCATAACGCCAAACCGTGAAGAACTTGCGCATAATCCGCGGTCTCGAAGCGCCAGGCTGCGGGTACTGGAGAAAATAGAAAACGTGGCCCGCTCCGACAGGGCTGAGAGTGCGTCCATCTCCCAGTCGGGCCAGGACGAATCAAACAAACCTTGAAACCGGAGATCAAAATGACGGATTGGGCTGAGGGAATTGAGATTCACAACAACGGCATCAACTGCGTGATCGACACTCGCACATTGTCCGAGCTCCTGCGATCGATCATAGCGTTTGGGATGATCATCGGGGCTCTCCTGTTC
>JARRLM010000082.1:0-6363 GCA_037386985.1 Acidobacteriota bacterium
ATCCGCATCTTCATCCAGCAGCAGTTTCACGAGATAGGGAACGGCGAGGCGATCCGCCCTTAACAGATGCTGCATAACCGTCTTTTGCAGATCCCTTCTGCCCAGAAGCCCCGTGACCAGAGCAATCCGTTTTTCATCCCAGTTATGGATCTTCCCCAGGGCCTGAACGATGCGACGGCTGTCCGTGGACCGGAGCATTTCAGAAAGGCGGAACCCCCCGGTATCATCAACGCGGGACCTTTCCACAGAACCTCCGTTCCCGGCAGCTGAAAATTCCGGTCTCCAAAGGGGATTGAATGCTCCGGCGTTTTTCACGTTGAACAGGAGAGGCTCAAAATCGATGTTGGAAAAGTTCCAGGCAGGCGAAACCTTTTCGATTCCATCCTCGCCCGCCGGTTTCACAGCTTCCGGGTTCCCTTCCTTCAATCGTTTAATGATCAGGCGAAGATAACGTTTTCCCGAATGGCGGCTCAGATAAAGCATCCCAAGGGATAACAGGATCACCGGGACGGAAAGGTACTTCGACTCTCCACGCGCCAGCACAACCCAGAAATATATGGATACGGCCCCAACACCCTCCGCAACACAGTCCAGAAAAGAATCGATAAAGATTTTTGTTTTTCGCCTTACCAGGTGCGGCACCGGCACGTACAGGAATTCAAGCATGGGTCTATGGAGCGATTTTCTGACTGTATTGTCTGCTCCCCGGACCAATGTAGCCATGACTATCCCGGGCAGGATCAGGAAGCCTGCCGAACCCAGCAGGAGCATTCCCGGCAGGATGGCAAGGGTAAAAGCGACACCTTTTGAAGCCATAATCCTTGCCGTAAACAGAAGCTGGATAACCAGTGCTACCACGCTTGCGTATCCGTAAAAGGCGCCGAAAAATCCCGCCAGTTTTTCGCCGTTGCGAATATGTGCCTGGGCAAATTCCTTAAACTGATAATCCACGAGAACGCTCGCGACTGTCGCCACGAAAATGATGGCTGCGATGGATCGAATGTGGGGCGACGTCCATATAATCTTCAGGTTGGCAGGAATTTTGAAAAGATCGGCGGGCACATACCGTTCCTCATTTGCACCCGGATCGCCGTCTCCCTCTTTGCCGGACCCATTCCGGCTGAAGCCTCGTCCTCCCCCAACGGGAGGCAGGCAAAAGATCAAATATTCTATAAAAAAGAACAGGCCCGTGAGACCGATCAGAATAGGAATCAGTTGAGCCAGGCTGAGCTTCGGAGACACCCAGATCAAGGATATGCCCATTACCATCGCACCGGCGGTGCCCCCGGCGGCAATTATCCCAAAGAGCCGCCGGGCGCGACGCACGGCAAAATTTTCCGCCGTCAGAATCCAGAAGCCGGATGTGAGAAGCATGGCTCCGAGAGCCGTCCAAATATAGAACAGAACGGTTGCAATGAGGGTGTTCGAAGAAATCAACCAGAGCAGTCCGAGCCCGGCACAAAAAACATAAATCAGCCTCCGCATTGCCATCCATGGATGAATTCGGCCCAGATAGTAGGTGAACAATCCGACGGCAGGGAGGCTGAGGCAGGCTATCGCAGCCGTGATATACGGCAGTGCTTTTGCATCAAAAGCCGCCAGAAACATTCCTTCGCTCTTGGCTCTGGCCAGAACTACAAGCGCAAGCAGAACAAAGGCGCCCGAAAAGCAGAGACCGATCTTCTTTAATTCGGCTGAACGGACATCCAGCCATAGTTCCATGAGTTTCAGCACAGGTACATTCCCGGAAATGGCAGCATCTCTAAGGGGGGGTGGACGGCGTTGAACAGGGCTCAGGCATCATTCCATCCCGGCTTGTTCAATCCGCACTTCAAAGCTCGTCCCAGGATTGAAAACCGACATAAGCCGCAGGAACAAGATATGACATAAATATGCTTCAGGTTGCCATGTCCGGTCAACATCTATGATGCAATTTCTCTCACCGCATTTTTATTTCATGGACAACAACAAACCTGCCTCTGTTTTGAAGAGGAGATCCTTTCGGCCGAAAAATCTTTGATCCGGCAGGGTGCGATTTTTCGCATTAGACAATATGGAATTTAAATAAGATTATGATCCTGTACGGTTCTATTATTCAACGCCAAGAAGGTCATCTACAACCTGGTCCAGATCCGGCCAGTTGATTTTAGATCCGCAAACCCAAACGGTCGGCGTTCCGGTCAGTCCCTGGGAAATAGCCTGCTCCTTATCGGCTTGAATGAAGTCCGCCGTCTCTTGTGAAACTCTGTCGGCCTCAAACTGCTCCATGTCCAGCTCGAGAACGTTTTGGGCGAATGCAACCACTTCCTCGATGGTCATTCTGTCATTCTGGCTTTCGCGGGTAAAAATTTCATCGTGCAAGAGCCAGAATTTATCCATGGACTGATTTGCAGCGGCTACGGACGCCATGTGAATGGCCATGGAATCGGGGTGCATGGATAGCGGGTAATGGTGGAAGTAGAGTCTCACATAGTCCTGGTGATCGGGATCTTCAAAGAATGTTTCCAGGTCAAATGCAAGCATCCTACAAAACGGACAATGAAAATCCGACGATATGCTGACTTCTACAAGCACTTCCTGATCTCCACCGATATAGGGAGCCATGCTGTTGTCGAATAGATCCGAAAAGCCGTCGGGACAGCCGCTTAAGAGCGCCATTCCGGGATTCAAGCCTGAATCAGGATCGTCCACATGCTCCGGACTTTTACAGCCCGCCGTACCGAGAGTAAACAAGAGTAGAATCAACACAAATAAATTTGTCTGTTTTGTCATGATCTTATGCCTCATCAAGACTGACACCGAGGGGTGAATAGGCCCCGGTTCCAGTAATCCTTCAACTATCAGACCAATCCCGTCTTCGCGCTAAAGCAAATAGAATAGCTATTTTGAATTTCCGACCGCAATTTTACTATGGGTGGGAATAAAGTAAAGTCGTGAAGTTTACCACGGGCTGTTAAGGTTCAATTCTGGGTTTATGACCGGATCCCTCTAAATCAGATGAATTGTTAGAAGTTTCCCTGATCCGTTGAGAGATCCCGGCTCTGCCTGGGATGCAGCAAAGGATTGACAGATCCGGGAGCCTACAGAGAATGATCTCTCGTGTGTTTGATCAACAACGTCAGGTTTTTATCGTCGTTTAAAGGACATGCACATTCGGAATCGGAATCGGTATCGCTATCGGGGTCGATATCGAAACCGGCTGCGATCCCGATACCGACCCCGATAATGCAGTTCGTGCTGCTTTGAGCGGCTCACGTAATCAAGCCTCCGGCTCTGCCGGAGGTACTATGACTATAAGAAGCAGGCTTAGAACAGTGATACACCATGCAACCTTTTTGATTTTTTACGTTATACATACAAGATTGTGTTATGGATCGAAATCGGGAAAAAAGGCTCATCGAGCAGGCAAAATCTGATCCTGAAGCATTCGGAGTGATTTTTGACGCATATTACCCCGATATTTTCGGATATATTTTGCGCCGTACTGCCAATGTTGAAGTAGCGCGGGATATTGCCTCCGAAACGTTTTTCAAGGCTTTCAGAAATCTATCGAAGTTCCGCTGGCGTGGTATTTCCATATCCTCGTGGCTGTACCGGATAGCATCAAACGAAATCATCAGCTTCTTTCGACATAAAAAATATGAACCGGAATCTCTGGATGAACTTCACAAAGCAGCCGGTTTTGAATACACGGATTCTCAAGGCATTATCGGGGAAATTCAATCGGCTAAACTTGAACTGGAACGATATAAGGATTATTTAAAAATCCAGGCGTCGCTCAGAAAGCTACCGGCAAAATACCAGGAAGTCATAGCTCTCAAATATTTTGAGGAAAAGAAAATAAGGGAAATCGGCGTGATTTTAAACAAAAAGGAAGGAACTGTTAAATCCTTGCTGTCACGGGGACTTGAGCAGTTGAAAAATCTCAGCAGTGAAAAAGAGAAAATGTAATGCAACCTTTTTTGTTTCGGACGTTTTATTACTGAAATTATCAATGAGACAATAATATGGAAGAAAACAATTTTGGCAAAAAACTCGAAGAATTAGAAAAGCCCTCCGCCAGACTGCCGGAACATCAGCGGCGCTTGCGGCTTACTTTTATGAACGCTAAAAAGTCAGCCTGGTGGGGAGTCCTGTTCATCCTACTCACGGTTGCTTTTATATTCAGTTATCTGTTCCCTGGATCGAAATTTGGGTTGTTCTCCGTATTTTTCGGTATTTCTCTGATGCCTCTAATTTTAATTGGAGGTCTGCTCTCAGCATTCGTACTCAATCTGCTGTCTATCATTCACATCAGCCTCGACAATAACCCTTCAGAGATAGGATTTGTGATTGTCATCAAAAAGAGATTATGGAATTTAATTATTGTCCTTTTAGTTTTTGGGCTTTTGGGATTAATGATGCTGGCCCAGGTTGCAATTCAAATTCCTAAATAAGGGGCTGCAGGAATCATTTCAGCACTCACTCTTGATCCACTTTCGATCAGAGATATCTCAATAAATTTGAGCCAGATAAAAATTTATCTTCAGCGCAATCGTAATCAAAGGAGGATACCACCATGTTCAACCAACGGCTTTTGAAATTTTTTGCCGTCGTTTTTATCCTAGTATCCGTTTTCGCGTGCACAAGCCGTGAAAAGGAAGGGCGAGATCTTTCTCAGCATCGTGTGCAATTTGTGACAGTTGAAGAGGGTGTTGAATTGGAGGTACTTGAATGGGGAAGTTCAGGTAAAGCAATTGTCCTGCTGGCCGGTCTCGGCAACACTGCCCATGTTTTTGATGCCCTGGCGCCCATAATTGCCAAAAAGCATCATGTCTACGGTATTACCAGACGTGGATTCGGAGCGTCTTCGTCGCCGGCATCCGGATACACTCTTCCACGCCTGGCGGAGGACGTGATGATTGTAATAAGGGCACTGAATCTGGACAAACCAATGATAGCCGGACATTCCATGGCCGGAGAGGAAATGCACCTATTGGGCGCTCAATTTCATGAGGAGATTTCAGCGCTGGTCTATATCGATGCCGCGTTCAATCGGCTGGATGGATCGCCGGACTACGATGAAATTTCTGCAAAATTACCACGTTCTCCCAGCCCCGCCAAAGAGGATCTCAAGTCTCTTTCTGCTATGAAGAGCTTTCTCGTGAAGCTTGACATACCAATCTTGCCGGACGACGAATACCGTAATAAGTATAACGTTAACCCGGACGGCAGCATTGGTGGTGAGCGCATGCCGGCGCCTCAGGTAGTAAAGGGAATGATGGGGATGATGCGTCAGCTTCAAGAAGCGTATAATCCGAAACCAATTCTTGTACCGGCGCTGTCCATCTATGCGGCTCCGGCTGTAGTTGATGACCTGGTAAGGCCATGGTATGAGATGAACGATCCTGAGGTTAAGAAAAACGTAGAGGATTTGTACGCATCAGCCCGCAACAGAGTGATGCGGCATGAACATTGGTTCCAGGACCTGGCCAAAAACTCCGAAGTAGTTGAAATCGCTTCCAATCATATGCTTTTTCTCACTCATGCTGTTGAAGTCGTGAATGAAATTGAAAAGTTTCTATCGACAATTCCTCGATAGTAATGATTTCATTACCAACAGCAGTTATTGCCTTTTATAATATATTTCCGGTTCAATAAAGCCTGGCTACAAGACAAGTTCCTAATGAAGTCCAGCATGTAAATGTCGATTAAAATGTTCCTTAAAAGATTCCTTCCCTTAACCGGTATCGCGCTTATTTTCTGCGCTCCGGCCCATGGACAAACATGTAACTGCCCGGCTCCAGGTAATCCGGCGTTTGAATCGGGGATTGTCTGGGAGGGAATTGAAGAACCTGATATGGCGGAAATTGCCCGGATATTAGCCCCTATCCTCTGGTTCTCCTCCGATGAGCCGTTGTTGCTGGAAGGCAAAGGTCCATTGCCGAATCCTCATCCCTGCGATCCGGATCAAAGCGGGCCTGTTGTCTACTATCAACTCCAGAGAATCCGTTTGACCGGCGGCTCCCGGGTGAATCTTCCTGCAGAGAATGATCCCGCGTGTGTTTGACCTGCAAGGTCAGGTTTTCATCGTCGTTTAAAAGACATACACATCCGCAATCGCTATCGGAATCGGTATCGCTATCGGGGTCGGAATCGGTTTGGGCTGATGATGTATATTTAAACGCTGACGGACGCTGACAGACGGCGACAGACGCCGACATAAAAAATATATATATTTCAGCGTGAGTCGGCGTATTTCAGCGGTTAAATTGCGCATATTGGCGAAGAGGCAGCTAAAAAACCTTTGCTCATTCAGATTTTCTTAGAGTCATTTTCTGATATGAAATCAGCGGCCACCCGCAGAAGGAGTAGTATGATGAA
>JARRLM010000083.1:0-6356 GCA_037386985.1 Acidobacteriota bacterium
GGAAGTGAAAGCGCCGGACCCGCAAGCAGCAGGGCAAGTGCCGGTCCCCGCCCCATGCCCAGGCGCGTAAGCATTTCAACGATGGGAATCTCCGTCAGTGTCGCGAAGTACCAGATCATGCCGACAAAAGAGGCGTTGAAGTTCGAAAGCAGGCTGTCGCCGCCCACAACCGCCGCTACAGCCTGTTCGGGGATCAGTCCCCCTATAAAACCGGTCAGGAACACGCCTGCGAAGAGTAGCGGTACGATCATCAGACCGAATTCCCAGGTGGCGCGCATCCATTGTTTGACTTCCTCGCCCGTAAACCAGCGCCAGGCCATGAACAGAACCAGAAGGCCCATGACGCCTGCCAGGTACCATTTCATTTCGTGAACGGTCATGGTAAAGCTCGGGACGGACTCGATCGCAGCGATCCTCTCACGTTCGATTCTTCGAACCTCAGAAGACAAATGACCGTCGGATTGATATTCCTGAATATCGACGGCGTCCTGAGTGGAATAGCGTATGTTGGCACTGATTTCCCGGCCGTCTTTCATCGTTACCGTTACGTCATTGGTGTTGTACCAGTCCGAAAAGACCAGAAACAGGATCATGCAAAGGAAATAGAGCGATGTTTTCCAGAGCGGACGCGGATTGAGCCCTGCTTCGGGCAGATGCATTGCCGCGACCCTCTGCCGATCAGCCTTACGGAAGGCAAAGGACATCAACAGGCCTATTACAACCGCAAATATCACCGCACCTGCGGCGCGACCTATTCCCAGGTCCAGGCCGAGAACGCGGGCGGAAAGGAAAATGGCCATAATGTTGATGGCCGGACCGGAATACAGGAACGCGCTTGCAGGTCCGAGCCCGGCGCCCATGGCGTAGATCCCGGCAAACATGGGCAGTACGCTGCAGGAGCAGACGGCAAGGACCGTCCCCGAAACGGATGCCACTCCGTATGCAAGCAGACGATTCGAGCCCGGCCCAAGGTATCGCATTACGGAAGCCTGTGACAGGAATGTGGAAATCGCACCGGCAATAAACATTGCCGGAACAACGCAGGCAAGCGTGTGGTTGACCGCGTACCACTGAAGAAGCCGGAACGCTTCCAGGATGGCGTTTGTCACCTTCGGGTTGCCGAGCGGCAGATAACAGGCGACGAGAAAAATCCCCGCCAGCCAGGCAAATTTTTTCCATTCTTTCATCAATGACTGCCTTTTAATAAATTGCGAGCGAGCGGACGGATCCGGAGTCGGTCTCCTGTATTTCTCCCAATCCTTAAACGACTGTTTTTAATTCTTCCTGGAAAAAGCCGGCAATACGGCGCCGCAGTTCATCGCGCACTTCACGAAATCCATTTAGTCTCGCCTCTTCTGTACCTCCGGCGGCTGCAGGATCGGGCAGGCCCCAGTGAAGGTGCTCTGCGTTGCCGAGGAATACGGGGCACTCCTCTTCAGCACACAGGGTAATGACCGTGTCCACATTCGATGGGGGAATCTCAGACACATTCTTGGAACGCTGTTCTGATATGTCGATCCCGATCTCTTTAAGAACTGCGATCGCCTCAGGGCACACTTGTGTCGGATGCGAACCGGCGGACATCACCTTCAACCCCTCGGGAGCCAGTGACCGGGCAATCCCTTCCGCCATCTGGCTGCGGGCCGAATTGGCGACGCATAAAAAAAGAATCCCTTTCACCTATTACAGCTCCTTCATCTTGAAATACTTCCGGCCCATCCACAGCGAGACGTTGACCAGACCGATCAATACGGGCACTTCAACCAGGGGCCCGATGACAGCGGCAAAAGCACCGCCGTGCTCTATTCCGAAAGTGGCGACCGCCACGGCAATGGCCAGCTCGAAATTATTGGATGCCGCCGTAAAGGAGAGGGTCGCGGACTGTCCGTAGGTCGCCCCGACCTTTTTGCTCATAAAGAAGGAGATGAAAAACATGAGCAGGAAGTAGATGAGCAGCGGGATCGCAATGCGCACTACGTCGTACGGCAACTGAACAATGGTTTCGCCTTTGAGAGAGAACATGACGATGATCGTGAACAGGAGCGCGATCAACGTGATCGGGCTGATTTTAGGAATGAACTTTTCGTGGTACCAGTCCTTGTCCTTCGCCGCAATGAGCGCGTACCGCGTAATCACGCCGGCAATAAAGGGAATGCCCAGGTAAATGAAGACGCTTTTAGCGATCTCTCCTATGGTAATGTTGACCGCAACGCCTTCCAGCCCGAACCATGTGGGCAGAACGGTTATGAAAACGTAGGCGTATACCGAATACAGAAGAACCTGGAAAATGGAGTTGAAGGCCACGAGCCCGGCGCAGTATTCCGTGTCACCCTTTGCCAGTTCGTTCCAGACGATGACCATGGCGATGCAGCGGGCAAGGCCGATCATGATGAGGCCGACCATGTACTCCGGCTTGTCTCTTAAAAACAGGACCGCCAGAACGAACATGAGAATCGGCCCGACAATCCAGTTCTGGACCAGGGACAGGCCAAGGACTTTGGCGTTACGGAATACTGGCCCCATCTCCTCATAGCGAACCTTCGCCAGAGGCGGGTACATCATCAGAATGAGCCCTATGGCGATGGGAATCGATGTCGTTCCCATACTGAACCTGTTCAGGAACGGAACAATTCCGGGAAAGAAATAGCCGGAACCGACACCGACTATCATGGCAAGGAAAATCCATAACGTCAGATAGCGATCCAGGAAAGAAAGTTTTTTGGCAATACCGGCGTTTGCGGCGGATTCGGTGCTCATCGCGTGCCTCCGGCCAGGGAGGGCCTCATGCCTCCCGGTTTAATGGGTACGGAGCAACCTTTCCCGTCAGGAGTGCAGGAGGCTCCCTTTTCTTTTTCCTCGAGCCATGCATGCAGCTTTTCAAGCAACCGGTCCGCTTCGGGAATCCGTGAAAGCGTGGTTTTCAGAAGCTTCAGATGGTCTTTGGCGAGTTTGTCTTCAACCGGGCAGAGCGAGTAATAGGACCATTGCCCCTCCCTGCGGTCTGTGACAATGCCGAGATTGCGCATCGTGGCGAGGTGACGGGATGCTTTCGACTGCGTGATTTCAAGAACGGCCATGATGTCGCACACGCAAAGTTCGCGGCGATTGAAAAGGAGCCAGAGCATCTTGAGCCGCGACTCGTCGGCCAGAACTTTAAAAAAACGTGCTGCTTCTTTCATATTCTCTCCAAATGGATTATATTTGTATATCCGGTTTAACGAATATTGTCAAGAATGAGCCTTGGTCGTCAGCGACATACGACGTCCTGAATCGGGAGGAGCTTATGAAAGATAGAACCGTAGGTTTTGTAGGAGGAGGAAGGGTTGCCCGAATTATTCTGGGCGGCTTGAAAAGAGCCGAAGGCATGCCTAAAGGTATTGTCGTCAGCGACACCAATCAGGACGCCTTGGAGAATCTCCATGTCGATTATCCGGAAATTAAGATCATGCCCAATAACAATGCTGAAGCCGCCGCGCAGGACCTTGTCTTTCTTGGTCTGCATCCTCCTGTTCTGGCCGATGCCCTGGCTGAAATCAAGGACAGCCTGAAACCGGAGGCGATCCTGATTTCTCTGGCGCCCAAATTTTCTATAGAAAAGCTCTCACAGATGCTGGGAGGATTTAATCGAATTGTACGGATGATTCCAAATGCTCCTTCAATCATAGGGCAGGGCTTCAATCCGGTTGCTTATTCCAAGACGGTGAATGTATCCGACCGGCAAGCCCTTCATGCGTATTTCGGCGCGCTGGGCAAATGCCCCGAAGTTGAGGAAGACAAGCTGGAGGCCTATGCGATCATAACTGCGATGGGCCCAACCTATCTATGGTTTCAGTTGGAGGAATTGAATGAGCTTGCCGTTTCTTTCGGTATGACCCGGGCGGAGGCTGAAAACGGCATTTCGAAAATGGTTGCAGGGACACTGAACACTCTGTTTGAATCCGGTCTGTCGACTGCGGAAGTGATGGACCTTATTCCCGTGAAGCCTTTGGGTGAGGAGGAAAGCGCTATCCGGCAGATATACAGATCGAAACTGGATCCACTCTATAAGAAGCTGAAAAACTGACAGACGTGAGGTAAAAGCCATGCTGCAAAAATCTGTTGCAAAATCTACAAGGTGTTTGGGATTGGCAATAGCCATAGCGTTGATTGCGGCCGGGGCATCGTTCGGAATAAGGAAGGTTTGCGCGCAATCTTCCTCCCATAAGGTTGTCGCGTATTACTTTCATACCAATACCCGTTGCGACACCTGCAGAAAGATTGAAGCCTATTCCCATGAAGCAATCGAGGAAGGATTCAAAACCGAACTGAAGAACGGAACACTGGAACTGCGAGTCGTCAATTACGAGGAGAGGGAGAACCGGCATTACATCAAGGATTATCAACTGGTGTCCAAATCTCTCATCCTTGTGAACATGGTCGACGGGAAACAGACCGAATGGATGAACTTGAAGCTGGTGTGGGAGTTGGTAAAAAATAAAAAGGCGTTTCTCAATTATGTCCGCGGGGAAGTGAGGAATTACCTTTCAAAGAGTTGATGAGGAAAGCCGTTTATGGATACTCTGTATCTGAATGTGATCTCGGCTCTCTGGCTGGGAATTCTCACTTCGATCAGTCCCTGTCCCATGGCTACGAATATCGCAGCCATATCATTTATCACAGGAAATATAGAGTCCTCAAAGAGAGTGCTGTGGAGCGGTCTGCTCTATTCGGCGGGCAGAATGCTGGCCTACGCTGTCATTGCGGTTCTGGCGGTGGCCAGCCTGCTGTCCCTTCCGGAGACATCCTTTTATCTTGAATTGTATATGGGCAAGATAATCGGACCGTTGCTGATTGTCGTGGGAATCATTTTATCGGGTCTTATCCCACTCCCTTTCTCAACATCGCTGCCGGGCAGTGGAAAACTCCAGGAGAAAGCTGGAAAGTGGGGGATCTGGGGTGCCGCTCTGCTGGGGATTATTTTCGCCCTCACTTTCTGCCCATTTTCGGGCGCGCTCTTTTTCGGGAGCCTGATTCCCCTGGCCGTCGACGGCAAATCCGCTCTCTTGATGCCGTCCCTTTATGGACTGGGGACCGCATTGCCCGTAATTGCCTGTTCCCTTGTGATTGCTTTCAGCGTGAAGTCGCTGGGGGTACTTTTTCAAAAGTTGACCCGGATAGAGAAATGGGTTCGCACGATCACAGCCGTAGTTTTTATCGGTGCGGGTTTGTATCTTCTGCTGAAGAACATCATCGGATTATAAAGAAAGTGCCGGTAAAGATTTAGATCATGAGTGATAATGAATTCAAAGCGCTTTTTGACAAGGAAGGTCGGCTCGTTCTGCCGAAAGAACTGACCGGAGATTACGGATTCGTTCCGGGTTCTGAAATCCGGATTCGAGCCTCCACAAATGGATTGCAGCTTCGCCCTCCCGTTACGCGTCTGGCAAAAGTCTATATTGAACCGACCAATCACTGCAATCTGGAGTGCAGGACCTGTATACGGCGCAGCTGGAACGGGCCGACCGGAAAGATGAGCGGCTCGACGTTCGATCGGGTTGTCGAAGGCTTGCGGCCGTTCTCCCGCCCGCCGGGTGTCTTTTTCGGAGGCCTGGGGGAACCCCTGGCGCATCCCGATATTGTCGATATGATTCGAAGGATGAAATCTCTCGGCTGCTACGTGGAGTTGATTACCAATGGGACCCTCCTGAATAATTCACTGTCGGAACAATTGATCGATGCCGGTCTGGACCTGTTGTGGCTTTCACTGGATGGAGCCACGCCTGAAAGTTACCGGGATGTGCGACTTGGAGCCGTACTGCCCGAAGTGCTTTCCAATCTCATGGAATTGCGCAGCGCCCGTTGGAAAAAACACCACCCCGTCGGACTGGACCTGATGCTGCAGCCGCAGATCGGCATTGTGTTTGTGGCAATGAAACGGAATATCTCCGATCTTCCGGCCGTTTTACGTCTCGCCAACGAGCTTGGCGCGATTCACTTTCTGGTCACCAACGTTTTGCCCTATACGGCGGAAATGCAGGAGGAGGTTCTGTATTCCAATGCATTGAATGACACGATTTATGTGTCGGCCCCAATATTGAGGGTCCTTGATTTTCCCAAGATGGATGTGAATGAGACTACGCGCGAAGCTCTATATGAGACAATGCGGGGCAATCACTCTCTGAGCATTTCTGGAGGAAATTTCGGTGAAAGAAACAATCAGTGCCCTTTCCAGGCGAAGGGTTCTCTGGCTATCCGCTGGGACGGCGACGCCGGCCCCTGTCTGGCGCTGCTGCACGATCACACCTCTTACCTGCACGGTTACGAGCGGACCATCCGGCGCCATGTAGTCGGAAGCGTGATGGAGATGAGTGTTGAAG
>JARRLM010000084.1:0-6305 GCA_037386985.1 Acidobacteriota bacterium
GAAATGGAGCCGCACAAAGATGGCGTCCCAGTTTTATTGCACAATAGAGGGATTTGGCTTGAAGTCCTGTAACTCTGCCAGCCTTGCGTATCTCTTCAAGTGAAGCTTCCGCGATTCCCAAAACAGGTTGATCCGGGAAGTGCTAGTTTCAATCGGGAGTCTGAGCACCTCGGTTGTTCATCCGCGAGAAGTATACGCTCCTGCGGTTCGGGACAGCGCTGCGGCACTGATCTTTTTCCATAACCATCCCTCAGGAGACCCGACTCCCAGCAGGGAGGATAAGGACTGTACACAACGTCTTGTACAGGCGGGTCAGATTCTCGGCATCAAGGTGTTGGATCATATAGTATTCGGCTACAACGGATACTACAGTTTTTCCGATTCAGGCCAATTGAACCTCCATTCCGAAGCTATTCGATGAATAGATGCTGTACCAGTTATCGATCAACAGCGTGCCAATACTACCTTGAACTTCAGCAAAGTTGGATTTCCACATGCTAATTTGCTCTTATCTAAAGAGATCGATTTTCCACAGAGTCTCAAGATCGGGATTGAGGCTGCATGGGACATGATGTCCGATTTCAACCGTTCTTCTCGAAATAATCAATCCCTGTTAAGATGATGTCTGTCTGGAAAAGTTACCTATTGAAAAGTCTTTGCATAAAATGAAAATAAAAAGGTTGAAGTCGCCTTCGGACAGGTTTGATATCCACTTTCCCAAGAGTAAAACCTTCGATGCTGTCGGGTTCGGGCTGAACTCCGTGGACCATCTTTGTGTTGTACCCAAATTCCCAGAGTTTGATACCAAAACAGAAATTACTGAATACGAGGTTCTTCCAGGCGGTCAGGTAGCTACCGCAATCCTTTTTCTTTCACGAATGGGCCGTTGTGTTCGGTATATCGGGAAAGTCGGAGGGGATGATTTCGGCCGACGTTTCCTGGAAAGTCTTGCATCGGAATCGATCGACAGCTCTTCCATAGTCGTGGAGAGAAGTGCGGTGAACCAGTATGCGTTTATTATAATTGATAGGACCAGCGGGGAGAGGACAATTCTTTGGCAGAGAGATGAAAAGCTTAATTTCAGAAAGTCCGAACTCGATGTCAGTAGCGTATGTTCGGGAAAAATCCTGCACCTGGACGGCTATGATTCCGCTTCTGCACTGCACGCCGCCACCATTTGCCGGGAGGAGGGGATTGTCGTCAGCATCGATCTTGACAGTGTGGTCCCCGATTGTGAAGCTCTTATAAACACAGTTGATTTCTTAATCGTCAGCTCGGATTTTTGTAGGGAATTTACCGGAATTTCAAATGAGATGGAGGCATTTCAGGAATTAAGCGCCTCATTCCATGGATTTTGGGTAATGACCATCGGTGCTGACGGTGCTGTTGTTTCTCTGGATGGACAATGTCTGGCATTTCCCGGTCTGAAAGTGAAGGCTGTCGATACTACCGGTGCCGGGGATATTTTCCATGGTGGATTTTTGCACGGGTTGCTGGAGAATTGGACACTTGAAAGAATTATGGCCTTTGCAAATGCCTCTTCGGGATTAAGCTGTAAATCTCTGGGCGCGCAATCCGGGATCAGACCTATAAATGAAATATTGCAGTGTATGAATACGCAAAATCTTCTTTCCTGTCGAAGACTATAATCCTAAATACTGTAAAGTATTCTGCTGGTATAATAGTCACTGCAAGAGGAGTGTGTTGTGAACAAATTATTTTTTGCTGATATCGATACCCAAAGGGACTTTATGCTTCCTGAAGGCGCTCTTTATGTGCCGGGTGCTGAACGGATCATACACAAATTACAACGCCTTTTTGATTTTGCCAGGAAAAATGAAATACACGTTCTTTCCACAGTAGATGCCCATATACCCGACGATCCGGAATTCGAGCAATTCCCGGCCCATTGTATACAAGGTACGGAAGGTCAAAGAAAATTGGATGAAACAATGATGCCCCATCCCCTTGTACTGAAGAATCAGATGATAGATCGCAACCTGGTTGAGGATGTGCGGAAGCACCTTCAAATTATTGTGGAAAAGCAGGCGCTTGATGTATTTACTAATCCGGTGATGGATCGCCTGTTGAGGGTTCTTCCGCCTCGGGCCATTGTTTTTGGAGTCACAACCGAATATTGTGTGTTGAAGGCATGTCTGGGACTGCGTCGTAACGGGGTTCAGACCGTATTGGTCACAGACGCTGTGCGGGCTATTTCCGCACAGGCCGAAAACGAGGCCCTGAACGTTTTACGCAAGGAGGGAGTAGAGTTCACGACACTGGATTCCCTTATGGGAGCAGGTTCAAAATAGCCTTTTTTCAACCTCCTTTTTTAATCCGCATTTTTGGTCCACAGGGATGGTTTACGGAATTTACATCCACATTCCATTTTGCCTGCAAAACTGTAAATACTGCCATTTTATTACCGTTCCTCTTCATCAAGACAAAATAGAAAAGTATCAGGCTGCCGTTGTAAAAGAAATCGCTCTCTATGCGGCTTCTAAAACCGATATCATCAGTGTGGATTCCATTTATTTTGGCGGTGGAACTCCCAGCCTGCTGTCTGCAGATTACATAGAAACAATCCTGGATACATGCCGGGAATCTTTTCATGTATCCTCCGATTGTGAAATTTCCATGGAGGTGAATCCCGGTACTCTCGAGAATGAAAAATCCCTTTCATACAAAAAAACCGGCGTAAACAGGATTTCGATGGGAGCTCAATCCTTTAACGAACTGGAACTGAAAACTATCGGCAGACTTCATACTGTCGGGGAAATTTCGGAATCGGTTGGAATTTTAAGGGGAAGCGGGTTTACGAATATTAATTTGGATGTATTGCTGGGACTGCCTTTTCAGACTGCGGAAACGTGGCGTAATACTCTGAATGCATTATCAAATTTGGACATTTCACATGTTTCTGTCTATATGCTTGATTTAGACGAGCCGTGTCCGCTTTCCAAGTCTGTCGCCGATGGCACCCTTGTTGTTCCCGATGACGACAGCATCGCGGATTTGTATCTTGATGCGATTGATGTTCTGGATTCTTTTGGATTTCAACAGTACGAAATCAGCAATTTCTCGAAACCCGGTTATGTATGCCGGCATAATTTGAAGTACTGGCTGAGAAAACCCGTAATCGGATTCGGGCTGGCCAGTCATTCTTTTGATGGACGTTCGAGATATGCAAACTTCCTTGATATGGAAGAGTATTTGCTGTCACTGGAAAGGGATCAAATTCCTGTTCTATGGCGAAAAACGGTGAGGGGGAAAGCGGAACTGGAGGAAACATTATTCCTTGGCCTCCGTTTGAATCTGGGAATTCAATGGTCTGGATTGAAGCGTAAGTACCGGGATGAACGGCTGATCAAATATGAAAGTTTGTTGCGCAAACTCGGCTCTGAAGGCCTAGTGGAATGGAAGGGATCCAACGTTCGTCTTACGCCCTCCGGTATGCTTCTGTCTAATGAAATTTTTCAGCAATTTGTCTAGGAACTGGATAGAGCCTTTTTACGGGAAAAACCAGAATGCCCCAGCCTATGGCCTGGGCCAACCTATGGCCTGGGCTAACCTTAGCCTGGCCCAGCCTTCGGCTGGCGAGGGGCGAAGCCCCCATGGCTTTTTCCTGATGAAGAAGCTCCGACCTATGGCCGGAGTTCTTCACTATCATGCCTGACTGAAAGAATTCAGAAATTCTTCGAAGGCTTCCCATTAAACTCAAAAGCCGGTTAAAGGAACAGGATATGAAGAACGATAAGAACACTGGCTGAATAATGGACCGTAATCGTGTAACTGGAGAACAAAGATGGGCATCGAAGGTGAATCCATTCAACAAGGCATCTATGAGAAATTCAACGACATATTGAAGAATATGGTAGATTCGGGCGCAAGCGATCTTCATATCTCCGTTGGCGGTGGGTTCCGGTTCCGTCTGAACGGTGAACTGGTCCTTACGCCGGAGACCGGTCCCGTTACCAGGGGGGATATCGCCAAAATAGCTGGGGGAATGCTCATTGCAAATCGAAAATGCACACGCGAGAATGTCGCGAAGTTTCTTGACGAATTAATGGATTATGATTGTTCCTATAACGTTCCCGGCCTGGGTCGGTTTCGCGTCAATATTGCAAGGCAGCGATTGTCTTTATCCATCGTCCTGCGTCATATCCCTTTAAGGGTACCCACATTTGAGAGCCTTGGCCTGCCGTCTGTCATTGAGAATATTTCAGTCAGTGAAAATGGTTTAATACTCCTGACGGGAATTACTGGAAGCGGCAAATCATCGACAATGGCCGCCATGATTAATCATATAACACAGAACTACCGCAAGAAAATCATTACTATCGAAGATCCTATCGAATTCGTCTTTCAGGACGGCGGCTGTAATATTATTCAGAGAGAGTGCGGATCCGATACAGAAAGTTTTTACATAGCGCTGCGAGCCGCGCTGCGCCAGGATCCTGATATTATCCTTGTCGGCGAGATGCGGGACAGGGAAACCGTCGACATCGCCCTCAAAGCCGCCGAGACAGGACATCTGGTAATATCGACCGTACATACGACGGATGCCCCCAAAACCATTTCCCGTTTAATCAGCGTGTTTGATTCCTCCGAGCAGGAAGCTGTGCGTCTACGATTGGCCGAGACTTTGATTGCTGTAATTTCACAGCGTTTGATACAACGCGCCGACGGAAAGGGGCGCGTTGTAGCTTGTGAGATTATGCGCCGGACTCAATCGATACAGGAATGCATCGCCGATGCGCTCAAGACAGACGGGATGCGGGAGCACCTGGAAAAGGGCGGGGAAATGTACGGAATGCAGACATTCGATCAGCATCTGACAGAGCTTTTCAATTCAGGTGTCGTCAGTATGGAGACGGCGCGTGCCGCTGCTACATCTCCTGCAGACTTCGAACGGAATCTTTTTTACAGGTAATCGACAGATATTTTCCAGAGAATTCACGAATACCAATTGCAGTCATTCTATATATGATCGGAAGGAGCGACGAACTTTCCACTTCTTGTGTTCCCGTGTATTTGTAAAAATCTACCAGCGTTGTCGCTCGGAAACCGGGAAAATCCTTTTTTAATTTGGAATCTTCAATTTTTACATTACCCTATCGACTGAAACAGCGGCGATAGAATTTAGTCGTACCGCTCATTCAATCTGGAAAGTACAGGGTAATAATTAAAGAAGACAGGGATGTTATGGAAAAAGTTGCAATAGGAATTATTGGTGGAAGTGGATTGTACGATATGTCGGAGCTGACGGACAGAAGCGAAATCAGTGTGGAAACACCGTTCGGTTCGCCTTCCGACAATTTGATACTCGGGACTCTTTCGGGGAAGAAGGTTGTTTTTCTGTCGCGGCATGGTCGTGGGCACAGATACATGCCGTCTGAACTGAACTTCCGCGCCAATGTCTATGCAATGAAATCCCTTGGAGTGGAACGCATTCTATCCGTAAGCGCAGTAGGCTCCCTAAAGGAGGATATTGTCCCATTGGATATCGTGTTGCCGGATCAATTTGTCGACCGAACCCGGGATCGCGTTTCAACATTTTTCGGCGACGGCCTGGTTGCTCATATCGCTTTCAGTGATCCGGTGTGCCCGGATCTGTTATCGCAGGTTCATAAGGCATCTCAAAAAGCCGGCGCGGAAGCGAAAAAAGGGGGCACGTATCTCTGTATGGAGGGGCCGGCGTTTTCTACCAGGGCGGAATCTAATCTGTACCGTAAATGGGGAATGGATATCATAGGCATGACAAATTTGCAGGAAGCCAAATTGGCCAGGGAAGCTGAGATTTGTTATGTTACCATTGCCCTAGTGACAGACTTTGACTGCTGGCATGCATCCCATGAAACTGTAAGTGCGGAAATGATTCTGGATAATTTGCAGCAAAACAGCCGGACCGCTCAGTTGATTCTCTCTCAAGCCGTTGCCGACATGAATTTGGATAGATCGTGCCAGTGCGGTGAGGCTCTGAAATATGCATTGATCACTGATAAACAAATGGTTGATGCCGACACGAGAAAACGACTGGAATGTATTGCCGGCAAATACCTTGAATAATTTTTCTGACAAAAGGCGTTGAAGGGTAGAATGGGAATACTCGTTGTCGGTTCGGTTGCATTAGATTCAATAAAAACTCCATTCGAGGCCAGGGATGATATCCTGGGCGGTTCAGCTACATATTTTAGTATCGCCGCCAGTTATTTTACGGATGTCTGTATGGTTGCCGTAATTGGGGAAGATTACCCGGACGCCTATATTGACTTTTTCAGCAAAAAAGGGATTGAAACGGCCGG
>JARRLM010000085.1:0-6295 GCA_037386985.1 Acidobacteriota bacterium
CCGGGATATTGAGGTCTTCCTGGACGAAACGATTGTAGGAAAGTATCCGATCCAGGCAAATTTCGTTCTTGTTGATGAACTTACAGAGAAGGTTGATGTGCTGGGGGTATTCGGCGGTGACGGAACGCTGCTCCATGCCGCGCGACTTGTCGGATCGAAGGGTGTGCCCATTTTGGGAGTCAATCTTGGTTCTCTTGGATTCCTTACGAAATTCAAAATCGAGGAAATGCACTCCGCATTTGAGGATCTGCTCTCCGGTCAGTATCAGTTGCAGAGACGGATGCTCCTGGATGTGGAGGTTCTGAAAGCGGGAGAAACGGCAGCGCGTTACCTGGCGCTGAACGACGCTGTAATTAATAAAGGGGCTCTGGCACGGATCATAGACCTGGAAGTCAGCATCAATTCACAGCCGGTTTTGTTGACTCGAGCCGACGGTCTCATCATTTCCACCCCGACCGGGTCCACAGCCTACTCCCTCGCCGCCGGTGGTCCCATACTTTATCCGACCCTGGATGCCATGGTGATTGTACCGATTTGCCCGCATGCTTTGACTAACAGGCCGGTCGTTATTCCGAACCAAGACATCGTCAATATCAGCCTGTGTCGTGGGGACGATGTGATGCTAACCGTAGACGGGCAAGTCGGGGTGCCGCTGCACAAACTGGACTGCCTTAAAATCAGCAGGGCAAAATCGTCCATGAACCTTATTCTCCCGTACGGAAGCACTTTTTTTAGTCTGCTGCGTGAAAAGCTGGGGTGGGGATAAGAAAAAAGCTTCGTGTGAACGTATAAACGTGTGAACGTGCGAACGAAAGCTGGTTGTATTTTTACTCTGGTGATCGGAATCGTTTAGCGGAAGTAGCGGTAGCCATGATGAAACGTTCCCACCTTTAGTATTGTCTCCGGTACGGAAAATAATTCTGTCGTCTTTAAGATTCGGTCCTGCGGTTATGTATTTATTTCTTTGATCATTCTTCCGTATATCTATCCACTCATCCATTTATCCATCAACTTCCTGCAATCCAACCTGTGTTTTTAACGTTCACACGTTCATACCTTCACACGTTTATACGTTAATATGATCCTGAAGGCGAATCCCCATCTTCCTGCATAACTTTTCGAAGAGCGCGATCGGGAACCCGACGATATTAAAGTAGCAGCCCTCGATGTTGTCAATAAACAATGAAGCATGGCCCTGAACGGCATAAGCCCCTGCCTTGTCAACGTACTCGCCTCTATCGAGGTACCATTCGATATCGGAAGAGGCAAGGCGGCGAAAATGAACCCGGGAGCAGGCGTAACCTGCCCGGGACCGTCCTTTGTCGCAATTGAAGATGCATAGACCGGACCATACCTCGTGCCATCGACCGCCCAGCCGGGACAGCATGTTTCTTGCATCTTCCCTGGAGGAAGGTTTCCCCAAAAGGTCATTTCCTGAAACGACTACAGTGTCAGCGCCGATAATAATTCCGGTATTGTATTCTTTTGCGGTTTCTCTTGCTTTCATCCGTGCTATCCGAATGACATAGCTGGATGGCGCTTCATCAGGCCTGCAATCAGGTTCTTTGATATGGCTTGGATCGATGCGAAACTTCATGCCCAGTCGATCCAGGATTTCTTTCCGTCGAGGAGAAGCGGATGCCAGGATCCATTCCGGCATATGTTTCTTATGAGGCATATACAGCTTAATTAGAATTCGTAGCGTAAAGCCAGTTGAATCATTCGAGGTGTTCCGATCGTCGATGTGAATTTCGCAAAGCTGTTTTCAAATATATTCGTATTCGGAACACCGAAGTGAGACTTGTTGAATAGGTTGTAAATTTCCGCCCGAATCAGGAATCGGTTGTTGTCACCGACCTGGAAGGGTTTGAAGAATGTCAGGTCGACGTTGAAATAATTCGGCCCCCTGAACCAATTCCGTCCGGATGTACCCATTTCACCCGCTTCAGGATACGTGAACAATTCCTGCAGCTCAGGATCGAACCAGTACACACCATCCGGCCGGTAAAACAGTTCTCCTATGTTATGGATGATCCCGTTGTAATCTGCCAGGCTTATTACGCCCGGGAAAAGTGTCTCCCTTCCGGAACTGACGCTGAACCGTTGGCCGCTTTGCCAGACGGAAAGAAAGCCGATTTCCCAATCGCCCAAAACCCAGTCCATGAAACTGGGCATTTCGGAACCATAGCGACGATTTCTTCCCACCGGCACATTAAAGCTGCTGGATATATTAAAGATATGGTTGCGATCGAAATCGCTGAAAGATTTGTTTAAACCTGGATTCAGGCTGTCTGACGGGCTTACAAACTCAGCCCCGTCCATGGACAGAGTATCGATCGATTTGCCCCATGTGTAATAGAAGCGCATTGAGAAAGGATCGGAGTTTGCGCGAAATCCGGCCTGCAGGGCGTCATACCAGGATCGGCCGGAATCGGTTCCGACGATGAACTGATCGAACTGGGGATAATTCCGCAGGTAGAAATCGGATACCCCTGCATCAGAATACAGATCGTAATAACCTTTGTCTACAGTATCCGCTGCCAGCCCCGCCTGGCCGGAGTCGAAGTAATACCCTCCGACAGCATCCAGAACAGCTATCGGCGATCCAAAAATCTGAACCAGGGTGTTCGATTCCGAAACCGGAGTTCCAAAGTCCCGGTATGCCTGCACTTCCTGGAATGCCTGCAGGAAATCCCCTTCGGTTTTTGTCTGATTGTAATTGAGGTTTTGGTACAGTCTCCTGCCTCGAGAGCGGACATAGCTTGCCTCAAAAACCAGATGATCCGACATTCTTCTCTCCAGAGTCAGGTTGAATCGGTCGACCCTGGGCGTATGCAGGTTGGGATCGAGGATCGCGATCGATGCGGAGCGAGACACTGGGAGCGTTAAATCCGGAGCTGCGGGCGCACTTGGATAGGGGAATTCGTCTCTGAGCCTTACATCGCCGCCGCCAATATTCGGGTAGGTCGAAACAGTTTGCGAAAAACCATACGTATTCGAATCAATGAAACTGGTTATGGCTCCTATAGGCCTGTCGTAGTAGATTCCGTAGGAACCGCGCAGAACGGAGGAACCATATCCTGTGATATCCCAGGCAAATCCTACACGGGGAGCGAAGTCCGATAGGTTCCTGTTTCGCCATCCATCGCCTGCAACGATGCTGAAATCGGAAATATTCGCGGTCGTACTGATATCCGAGTTGGGGTCGAGCACGCGTTGGAGATCGTTTTCTTCATGGGGTACGCTGAAAAACTCCCAGCGCAGCCCGAGATTGAGGGTCAGGTTCGGCAGAATCCGCCAGTCATCCTGTATGAAGGCTGAGTATTCATAAGAGCTGAAGCTACGCGCCCTCGCACTTCCCGGGGGCTGAGGGGAGGTCAGGTCGAAATGATAGGTCTGGGTTACACTCTCTACCCTGCCCAGAAGGTCGTTATAGAGATTTTCGAAAGTCTGCCGATCCTCGTCCGAGATGACGGTATTCCCCATAGGACCGATTGCCGGTGCGTTCCCCATGCTGTTTCCAAAAGTAATGTCGGGATAAACCCCGGCGTAATCCAACCTTTTTTGTTCTGTACGCCGGACTGTCGCACCATATTTAAAGGTATGCCGGTTCATGGAGTGGGCGAAAGTGTCTGAAATCTCCCCATATGGAGATATATATGCCCTTGAAGAATCGGGATCCAGGGGGTCGGTCCAGGAATTCGCCAGCAGCATGGACCCGGACGATCTCGCGGGACGATTCAAATCCGTTTTATGCCGGACGTACCCGATGCGCAACTCATTGATCATCCTTGGATTCAGCGTGAAATGTGAGCCGGCTGCAAGGGCCCATGTGGTTTCTTCAAATGTACCCTCAACGGTACCGTGGAATACCGGGTCCGCGTTATTCAATACATCGGTAGCATCGGTTCGCGACCAGTTGAAGCGGACGTAAATGCGATGGTTGCTGTTCAGCGTGTGGTCTATGCGTACGGTCATCTGGTCTGCATTGCTATGGGTTGGATTTATAAACTGATATCCGCCCGTATTCCGTCCATCTCCAATCAGGGTGTTATTCGGGGATGGAAGTACGGCAAGAGCGCCGGCTACCTGTGGATCGATCCCCAGATTCCTGGGATCGTTCGCGACAATATCAAAGGATTGCAGTTCGTTGGCTCCGGGGGTTATCCATTGAAACACGCCGGATTTCGCTTCGTCGTTCTCAATATCATCGTCCGAATCATCCATTAGAACAAGACGGTTCCTTCTGATCTGCGAACCCATGCGGCGGCCTTCATAGTTGCCGAAAATGAGAGTCCGATTCGCCATGAGCGGTCCGGATACAGTGCCTCCGAAAATATTGCGGCGGAAATTAGGCCGTTCGTTTCCCGCGGCATTATTGTAAAAATCATTCGCATTCAGGGATTTGTTGCCAATATAATCGAATACGTTTCCGTGCCACGAGTTTCCTCCGGAACGGGACACAATCCCTATTTGTGCTCCTGCTGCGCGGCCGAATTCCGCTGTTGCTCCGCTCGTGATCAAATGAACCGTTTGCACGGAGTCGGGATTGATGGCAATGGAGGATGTGGCGAGTTTTGGATTCACTGGATCGGAAACAGCCAATCCGTCAATGCTTACATGATTCATTCCCCTTCGAGCTCCATTCGCGGTAGAGACGTCTTTGGCCGCTCCGTCGCTTTGAATTCCCGGGAAATCAGCTGTAAGGATAAGCGGGTTTCGGGAAAAAACCGGGAGTGCGGCAAGGTCCTGTGGGGACAAATCGTCATGAATATCTGAACTGTCAACGGGCACTCTTTCTTCCGTCCCGACGGTTTCGTCAGCCGCCGTAATGTCAAGCGTGAAGGATTCTATTACACTCCCATTGACAGGCAGGTAGATGTGGCGTCGGGTTACCTGCTGATAGCCTCGGGCCCTTGTATAGATGGTATAATATCCCGGCCGCAAAGCCAGGAACAGATATCGGCCGTTTTCGTCGCTGACGGCTTCCGATTGCCATCCGGAATTTTCTTCAACTGCTGTAAGAATGACGCCCGGTGTGGCATTATCGGACGGATCCCAGATTGTTCCTTCCAGACTTGCTGAGGTGGACTGCGCCTCAATGGTTCCGGGCAATAAAAGCATGACGAATAATGTTGCAATGAAAAAAATTAAGATTGAATGAAGAGTGATTCGAACCACGTCCTGCCTCCTTGTGATGTTCTGCGATTCGAGAACGAGCACGCCCGTTCCAGCAAAGAATCCCCGTAATATAAAAATGCAGTGCCAATTGTTACATTAAGAGGGATCATTTGTCGATAGTGTGAAAACATTCCTGATACGAATGTTAGGAGGGTTTCGTTCCCGATATTTCATTTGCCCGATGCTGCCGGAGATAATTTTTAGTCCAAATCTTAACCTCTGACGTATATAATGATCGCGTTTCCATGATGCGGAAACACACAGGATAAGTTTCTGAAACGACCAGGCGGCGTTTGACAGTATTGTTGTGTAAGTTTTTAACCGAATTCGCCTGCCGTAGAATTTTCAGCAAGGCGGAGTTACCCGAAACCTGGACTAATAATTCCCTGTAACGCCCCGATCACAAGAGAATCGCAACATCCTTTCACCGCTATAGATTAAGGCGATTCCGTTGGAGAAATACAATGTATATTCGATCCGTATTCATCACATTTTCTATTTGGCTTCTGTTTTTGCCTTCTGTTTTTGCACAGAAGCGGATCCACGCCAGAGTCAATCCCAATGCCGATACTTTTAATGCAGGCGCGGATCTCTATGTGCCGCAAAGCGGCGAATTTGTGTCGACTGCAGGGAATCTCCTTGTCGCGCGCGAAGAACATACGGCAGTTACTTTGAATGACGGAAGAGTCCTCATAGCTGGCGGGAACGACAATCGCTACCTGAAATCAGCGGAGATATTCGATCCCTCTACTGGACTGTTTGAGCTGAATTATCAGACGGTTACGAGCCCCGTAACCGGAATAAGCACCACAACAGTGGGAAATATGAAATCTGCCCGCAGCGGTGCAGAGGGGGTCTTGTTACTGGATGGCAGAGTTTTAATTGCGGGCGGGTATAACGGCGACTATCTCAGCTCTGCGGAGCTTTACGATCCGGAGACAGGAGTATTTGATTCTGCCCGAAGCATGCAGGATGCTCGATTCCGCCCTTCCATGACTCTACTGCGCGACGGCAGAGTTCTCCTGACAGGCGGATTTAATTCGGTATTCCTTTCTTCAGCAGAGATTTATAATCCTTTTTCAACTTTGTTTCTTTATACATCGTCGATGAATAC
>JARRLM010000085.1:6369-8530 GCA_037386985.1 Acidobacteriota bacterium
CCAATGCTGAAAGCAATAGGATCGTTTGCGATGAGTATCTTAACTCTGCTGAAATCTACGACCCCGTGACCGGCATTTTCGAATTGACGGGCGAGCTGAATCAGGCGCGCGCAGAACATACTGCGTCCCTTTTGCCGGATGGGAGAGTATTGATCGCCGGAGGAACAGACGGCAACACTCCGCTGCTGACAGCTGAAATCTACGATCCTGCAACCGGCACTTTTACGTATTCAGGTAATATGGGGACTTCCCGTATGGCGCATACAGCCGCCGTAATGTCCGATGGGAGGGTTCTTCTGGCGGGAGGATATTCCGGAAGTTACCTGAATAGTGCGGAGATTTTTACTCCTTCCAGCGGTACTTTCAGCCCGGTGGCTTCATTAATGAGCACGCAGAGACTGCATCATACAGCTACCGTATTATCCGACGGCAGAATTCTGCTTACAGGAGGTTTGAATTCCGACCTCCTGGTTTTCGACGTCAATACTCAGGTGCCTTCCGATAATGTGTCTTCGAATATTGTATATACATCGGATTCACAGATCGGATTCGTTCCATATACCGGTTCGGGCACCGTTGTAGCTTTTTCCACCTCAACGGGTGAGGTGCTCGAAAGGATAGTCACGGGCGGGGAACCGGCTTTCATTACCCCTCTTCCCGATGAAAACACGCTTGCAGTCGTTTCGGTTTTCGACAATCGGATTTTCCTGATCGAAATGGACACGTTGTCTTTGAGCGAAACTTTGGTCTTTCCGGGCGCCCAGTTCGGTTTCGGCAGTATTTTAACTCTTTCTCCCGATGGAAGTCGGGGTTACATTTCTTCAACCGGCACCGGGGAGGTTATTCAGTTTGACGTAGCAACCGGGGACGAGTTGCAGCGGCTGGACGGTCTTGATGCACCAGCTCAGATCACGGTCACTCCCGACGGCCGTACACTGCTTGTTGTTGAAACTGCGACAGCGGAAATCAGTGTTGCCGACACCTCGTCAATGAATACTAGATTCAAGATAACCCCCCGAAACATATACAGCCTTGCGGGATTCACTATTTACAATAAGCCCGTACTGTCTCCCGATGGGCAATACGGTATTATCGGCAGCCGGGATATCGATGATACAGGCAGTGCCCCTTCAAATGCCGTTTTTCGCTTTAACACTTCCACCGGAGAAATTACCCATATAGGAGCTGTTGGGCCTCGGCCTGGATATACCACCCTTACTCCCGATGGAGAATTGTCTTCTCCCAGGACGGCCGATACGCTTTTTATGCGGCAACCACCAATGATCGGATCCTGCAGCACGATCTGGAGACGAATGGCATCATAGGATCCTATCAGGTCGGGGACATTCCGGACGTAAGCTTTGATCAACCATCCGGTATTGCCATAACCCCGGATGCACAGACTATTGCAGTATTGAACACAGTCAGCAATGAACTGGATCTGCTTGTCGATGCTACAATGCTTCGAGTTCCGGAGTTTATAAACGACCGGGATCAATTCACCGGAATCACGCTGATTAATCTTTCGGACAGTTATGCCAACATGACGCTAACTGCACTGAATGCTTCCGGAGGGAAAATATTCCAGTTGTCCGACGGAACATCAAATCCGGTGAACCCTGTAATTCTGCCACCCTTGGCGCCTAATGCACAATTCTCTATGGACCTTTCCCAGATCATTAATTTAAATGATAATGTTTTCAGCCTGGGGCATCTTGAAATATCTTCCGATCAATCGGCCGTTGTCGGTTTCGCCATTACTGGGAAAATACGTGCAACATACCTTGAATCCCGAATATCCGGTTTGGACGGGATTTCTTTATATCGTTTCCCGGAACGCCTTTATGACTGGATAGCTCCTGATGTTCCTGAAGAGGAATCCATACCATCTTTATTTGTTTTTACGAATTCTAATTATAATAGTACCGACTATCAAATTATTCGCTACGGAAGGGATGGGTCGCTTCTGGAAGCGAATACTGGGGATGAAACTGGCGCTTCATCCATGGATACTCTGGAGAAAACGGAACTTTTTACCGATTCTTTGATCAGTCAGGTGCTGATAACCGGCGGGAGAAATGCCATTTCCAGCTTCCGGGCGGAAACATACAGCCCGGATAACAAGGTTTTTTCCGGAACGGGAAACATGGGGGAACGGCGG
>JARRLM010000086.1:0-6261 GCA_037386985.1 Acidobacteriota bacterium
AGGAAATCTCGTTGAGCTTAAAGGATTCGACATTCTTATAAAATCCGTTAAAAAACTCAGGGATGTTGACGGATATCAGGATCTTTCGTTGATTATTGCGGGGGAAGGCAGCCGACGAGAACACCTTGAGCACATGATAGATGCGCTTGAACTGACGGACATCGTATCTCTTAAAGGGAATATTCCTCATAAGGAATTATATCGATGGTACAATGCCGCCAACGTTTTTTGCCTGGCCAGCAGCCGCGAAGGTTGGCCGAATGTTATCCTTGAATCCCTGGCATGTGGAACTCCCGTTGTGGCGACACGTGCCGGAGGCATTCCCGAAATCCTTACCTCAGAACAGACAGGCTTGTTATGTGAACGCGACGAGGGAAGTATCGCAGAAACAATCCAATCCGCACTAATGCAATCATGGGACCATGAGTTTATTGTCCGCCATGCGCGCAGTCATACATGGGAAAAAACCGCCTTGTCTGTTTATAAGGTATTAGAAAAAACTCTAGCCCGTCCGTCCCGGCGCTGTCCTAAAGAGAAAGAGTGAACACTCCATCCGCAGAGCGGGTGGTATTATGAAGCCCCCTGGAAGGGGGCAGGAAACCAGCCGGGGGCGTAAGCCCCTGGTATGTTCCGGTTTTAAAGCGAGCCCTGGAAGGGCGACAGAGGATTCTTGCTTAGGTGCAATCTGTCGCCCCTCCGGGGCTCGCTTGTTTCTATATCCTTAACGGGGACGTCAGAGACTGTCTCAAAACTAATGAGATGACCATATTTTAGTGATTATCTGATTATTGGTGAACCCCTTGGAATGCCCAAGCTTGCTTGCGCCTTACAACATAAGCGTTTATTCAGCAGCCACTTAAAGGCGGCGCGCAAGCTTCGCTCGCGGGGCGCACTCCAAATTTACAAGCCATTGAATATTTAGAAGCCTGAGAGTTTTGAGACAGTCACTTACGCCTCCGGCTGGTTGCTCCCCGCCCTTTCAGGGCTTTTCATCTCATCTCACGCCTGTCTAACCCGCATTTCTCACAGGGGTTCGTAGCGAGGCGGCTTGGTAAGCGAAGCGACGTGAACGGATGTGGATGCAAGGCTTGCGACCGAGGACCCCGTGAGTCGGCCTGAAGCTTCGCTTCAGGTACTTTAAGTACGTCGAGGAGTCCGAGGGAGCGTAAGCCCAATTCATGCTTTGCATGAATTGGGACCGAAGCCAGACGCATTCGGTTACGTCGCTTCGCTTACTTCGCCGCCGCAGTATGAAGCCGGCTCAAATATTCAACAAGGTTCTTGTTGAATATTTGAGCTGTGAGAAATGCGGTCTAGATTGTGTGGGCGTGAAATCGCTCATATCCGGGCTTTTTGTGTTGAAAATCCGGGTTTTTTAAGACGTAATTCCCTTCAGGGGCATCAATATAAACCAAATATGGAGGAATCGCGCATGAAATTGCGTATCGCTGTGATTACTATTTTGTGCATAGGCCTTGTTTGCAGTGGTTCAATGCTGAGCAATCAGGCCAATGCACAGGGAAATAAACCGGTGGTTATGCCTGAAATTACGGTGTTCAACCCGATGGGAACGCCGCCGCCGATTACGCTGGTACCGCAGGCGCCGCGCCTGGATACCCTCGACGGCAAGACCATCTATTTAATAAATACCGGCTATATAGGAACCGATCGCTTTATGGATGAATTGGCGAAATGGTTCAACGCCAACTATCCCAAAACCAACATCGTGATCAAGGATAACCGAAGCGGGGCCGGATTGTCCTCTTTAAGCGAAGCCTTGTGGACGGAGATTGCAGAAAAAGGGGACGCCTCGATCGTCGGGCTGGGCCATTGAAGCCTCTGTGCCCCGGGGGCGGTTCGCCTCTCCTTTGATATCGAGTCCAGAATGAAAAAACCCGCAGTGCCTGTCATCATGCACGATTTTGAAAAACAGGAAAAAGAGGTCTCTTTAAATCTCGGCATGCCCGGTCTCCGAATTCAGTATTTCCGCGGCCCGATCTGGGGTAAAACGAACGAGCAGATCAGGAAGCAGGTTATGGAAGGCAACAATCCGATCACGGGAAGACCGGTGGTGCAGGAACTGGTGGAAAAACTGACCAAACCCCTGACCGCTGAAGAAAAAAAGACCGGGGAATTACAGAGAAATGTAGGACCGAAGACTTATACCGCAACTCCGGACGAACTCCAGAGGCTGTTTCTCGAAAAGAGATACACGGACTTTTTGCCTGTGATACTGCCTACGGAAGAAAAAGTCGCAGAAATGCTGAAGTTCACCAGCCACGATCCCGACGAGGTCCTCGGCAGAATGAATCCGGGATCCGGGGCCGGTGAAACCTGGACCTACACTGTAAAGGATGCGGCTGTAAATGCGGTCATGGCGGGCGCCGAACCGGAGTATGTCCCGATCATTCTGGCACTGGGTTCGACCGGCATAACGGCCGTCAACGTTTCCGACAACGGCTTCATGGCGGGCGCCGTAATCAATGGCCATATCCGTGACGAAATCGGGCTCAATTACGAGGAAGGCGCCGTGGGCCCCTATGCACAGGCCAATACGACTATCGGAAGAGCCTGGAGCCTGCTGTCCATCAACGGCGGAAACTGCGGCAAAGTCGGCACAACCTATATGGGTACGATCGGCAACCCCATGAACCTGATCGGGATTATCATCGCCGAGAATGAAGAGAAATCTCCCTTCAAGCCCCTGTCTGTAAGGCGCGGATTCAAAGAGGGTGAGAATGTCGTCACCCTGTTCACGGGGTGGGGCATTCTTTCCGCCAAGAACTGGGCCGCGGATGTCTGGGGACCAAATATGAATTATCCCGAGATCATTAAAGAGATTTACGGCACACAGGACGGATGGTTGTTTGGAACCTGCACCGTTTTGAGTCCACCGATCGCTGATTTCGTAAGGGATGCCGGATACGATACCGTGGAAAAGTTTACGGAATGGGTAACGGGGCAGCAACCCGGCACCAAGCCCTCTTTCCGCGGGGGGAATCTCAACAGCGGCATCCGCAGGGCCGGAGGGACGTTCACGGTTATCGTCACCGGAGGATCCAACAACAACTACTTTAGTATGGGCGGCATGGTTCCGTCCCAGTCAGTCCAGATTGATCAGTGGCGGTAGTGAAGCCGCATTTCTCACAAGACTTCTCCTTCGCCGCCACAGTATGAAACCGGCTCAAATATTCAACAAGGTTCTTGTTGAATATTTGAGCCGTGCTAAATGCGGGCTAATGCGCTTTGAAGACCGTTGGATCTAATGTCCCGTTTTTCATCCATTGATCCGCAATTAGCTTCCAATTGGCTAAAAACGAGCTTCCCTGTCCTTCAACGGAATATTCGAGAGCGTAGCTCTGCGGCAAAATCAGGGTCACGGTTTCGCCGCCCCCTAAATCCTGTAACTTGACTTCCTTGAAGTTGTCAAACTTCTCCACGAGCAGATAGTAGGAATCTCCGATCTGGTCCAGGATGCCGGCGTCTCTGGTGATCGGCCCGGACATTTCCCCCCTAGCTATATTTGTTGAATCTGAAGCTCCCCGCGTTACCGTTTTGCCGAACTGCAACGCCTGTTCGCCTTGCACCCTTAACGTGTATTCAGTCCTCACGTGACGAAACGTGTCAGGTTCGAAAAACAGTTTGACTTTTATGTTGTTCAGGCCGCCCTCTGGAGTGTACTCAATTCCGTGCAGTTCACGCCCTTCTATTTTTTTGGTGCCGATGTATTTGAGTGAGGGGTTCCTTTTCTCGATGTCCAGCAGGGGCCAGCCCAGAGACCAGACTCCTCCCAGCAAACCTTCTTTCATTAATCCTTTGTAGCGAAAGATAAAGTCGCCCAAAGGCGATCTCTGTCCGGGGTTTATAGTGGCCACCTCCACATCGGTTCCATCGTAAGCGAAATATTCTCCGGGATAGTCCAGTGCGCCGTAATTCAAAACGATGCTCAGATTACGTCCCGATGATACGACCATACACTGGCCCTCAAGCGTTCCAACCCCTCCCTGAATGAACTCAACGGAAGTCTTTCCGCTCATGCCACGGTTTTTAATTTTTATCAGGAGTTCAGGAGCTCCAATGGATTCCAGGTTAGCGGCCACGACTTCTTCAGGCGTAAGCTCCTTATCCTTGGCTAAAGAACTCTCACACAGCGCTACGCTCAAAGAGCAACCAAGAGTGATGCTTATTAAGAGGTGAATCGCCCTTGCTTGCATAATCGCCTCCTTGAATTTAACCCGTTTTACCTGCCTTGCGGGATATACTGACTCCTATCGACTGACGCATTAGAGTATAAAACAGCTCCAGGCACAGAAAAATCGAAACATTGGAAAGCTAAATCCCAATTCCGATATTGAATTTCCCCAATGAGTCCTTCTTCTTTACTCGCAACAATTAATGCACTTTGAAAACCGATGGATCTAATTTTCCGTTTTGCATCCATTGATCCGCTATCAGGTTCCAATGGCCCACAAACGTAGCCCCATACCCTTCAACGGAATATTCAAGAGCGTAACTGTGCGGCAGGATCAGGCTGTTGATTTCGCTGCTGTCCGGATCCCTGAACTTGACCTCCCTGAAGTCGTCAAACGTCTCTACAAGCAGATAGTAGGAATTTGTAGTTTGATCCAGGATGCCGGCTTGTCTGGTGATTGTTCCACCCTGTGGACTTCCACCTGATGAACTCGGAGCCGCTCCCTCGGTAATCGTTCGACCGGCCTGTAACGCCAGTTCGCTCTCCACCCTTAACGAGTACTCAGTCCTCACGTGACGAAACGTGTCGGGGTCGAAGAACAGTTTGACCTTTATTTTGTTCAGCCCGCCCTTGGGAGTGTAGTTTATTTGGTGCAGCTCGCGCCCGTCTACTTTGGCGCTCTGGTATTTCATCGAGGATTCCCTTTTCTCGATATCCAGCAAGGGCCAGCCAAGAGAATAGATTCCTCCCAGCAGGCCTTCTTTCATCAATCCATTGTAACGAAAGAGGAAGTCTCCCAGGGGAGATCTCTGCCCAGGGCTGATAGTGGCCACTTCTACATCCGTTCCATCGTAAGCAAAATACTCACCGGGATAATTCACGTCGCCGTATTTCAGAATGATACTTAGACTGCGTCCCTCGGATATCACAAAACACTGGCCAGCCAGATTTCCAACGGCTCCCTGTACAAACTCGAGAGAAGTTTTTCCGCTCATGCCCCGGTTTTTTATCCTTGCCAGCAGTTCGGGATTCCCTATGGATTTCAGGTGGGCCGCCACGATATCTTCAGTCTTAGGCTTATCCTTGGCAAAAACATTCCTGGAACATGCCAAGCCCAAAGCAGAGCCAAGAGCGATTGCTATAGATAAGGCTATTGCTATTACTTTCATCATTGCCTCCTTGTATTTGACCTGTTCCACCTGTCTTGCGGGATATTCTACTCTCTTAGGGTTCGCGCAAAAATAAGTTTACATTTTGGCACGAGCGCCGGATGGGCAGATGCAAGGCGCCGCGACGCAGGCAATGATCCCAACGCTTGCGTTGGGCGTTCATCTGTCGAGGAGCGGCAACGCCGCAGATGCCCGTCCGCCGCCGCGCCTCGAAGGGCGGCCGGCTCTTCGGAATGCAATATACTATAACATTACTCATTAAATCTTTACGCCAACGAGCCGGCCGCAAAATGTGAAATTATTTTTGCGCGAGCCCTTAGCCGGCCGGAAAAAATAAATAGTACCGGGCACATCATAATTGAAATTTCGCAAAGTCAAATCGCCATATCCCCTCACAAAAAAACTCTCCCGTGGATCAGGAGAGCTTTTAAGTGGATCGGGTTGAACCCCGCCGATCAGATCGGCGGGGTCGTTTTCGAGATTAGAAGTCAAAACGGAGCATCGCCTGTATCGTGCGCGTTCCGACCTTGTAGGTGTACTGACCCAGAGGAGCGCCCCCGTTGATGCTCATGCTGGGATTCGTCGGGAACTCAATTCGTCCCGCCTCACCCGGAGTTCCGGAAGCAAATGGGTGATTGAATACGTTCGAGATATCCACGCGGAACCGGAAGGTCTTGGTCTCATCCAGGTCCACCGATTTTGACATGGACATGTCTATATTCCATCTTGTCTGGTTGCGGTACTTGTTATAACCCAAAATGCCCAGCTTTCCCGGCAGCGGATTTATCAGCACGATGTTTCCATTGGTGCTGTCTTCGACCGCCTGAAGTGTGCAAAGCGCCTGGAGGCTGGGATCTACGATGTTAGAGTCCAAACATCGCGGGTCGGTCGTAAACGTGT
>JARRLM010000087.1:0-6251 GCA_037386985.1 Acidobacteriota bacterium
GTTCGCAGGTTCCAGGTTCGCAGGTTCAAGTCAAAGGTCGAACGTCGAAAGTCGAACGTCCAGAACTCAGAACTCAGAACTCAGAACTCAAAACATCAAAGGTTGAAAAAAACGTTCACAAGTTCCAGGTTCCAGGTTCGCAGGTTCCAGGTTCGCAAGTTCAAGTCGAGCGTAAAAGGTCGAACGTCCAGAACTCAGAACTCAGAACTCAGAACTACCTTGGAGGTCATGAAATTGTTCAAGAAATGTCGGATCCCCGCACTTCTATTCGTTATCGGAACCCTCGGTGCCTGCCAGATGGCCTATGCGATTGGCCAGGAGAGTTATGTCCAGGATGTTGCCGGGGAAGGCGGTTTTCCTATTGTAGAGGCCCGTGAGGCCTCCGCGATCTATGCGGATCCTGAAGACTGGCCGGGAGTGATACGTGCAGCCGGGGATCTCCAGTCCGACATTGTCCGTGTTACGGATGTGAAACCCGTGATCGTGTCCGATTCCAACAACCTTTCCGGCAATGCGATTATTATCGGGACTTTAGACAAAAGCCGTATAGTCGATGCATTGGTAAAGACGGGTAAAATCAATGTCGGGGGCATTTCCGGGAAATGGGAATCGTTCTTTCTCGATGTCGTGGACAATCCGTTCCCCGGTTCGGAAGTTGAACGCGCTCTGGTCATTGTCGGGAGCGATAAGCGGGGAACCATTTACGGTATTTACGATTTGTCGGAACAGATGGGAGTCTCCCCCCTTTACTGGTGGGCGGATGTGCCCGCGCAACATAAAGACGAGATCTATGTCAAACCGGGCAAATACCGTCAGGGACCCCCATCCGTGAAATACCGGGGTATATTCCTGAACGACGAAGCTCCCGATCTGAGCAACTGGGTGCGGGAGAAATTCGGTACGGTGCCCCTTTCCGACGATCCGCCGGTTCCCGAAGGGGTTGCAAACTACAACAGCCGATTTTACGCCAGGATATTTGAATTTATTCTCCGCAGTAAGGGCAACTATCTCTGGCCGGCAATGTGGAACAATGCCTTTAACGAGGACGATCCGGAAAATCCAAGACTGGCCGACGAGTACGGCATTGTTATGGGAACAACCCATCAGGAGCCTATGCTTCGGGCCCAGAAGGAATGGGACCGGCGCTATCGAAGCACTCTGGGGAGCTGGAACTACTACAAGAACCCGGATGTCCTGCAGAATTTCTGGCGGGAAGGGATCCGTCGCAATAAGAACTTTGAAAGCATCCTCACCCTCGGATTGCGCGGGGCGAACGACACGCCCATGATCCCGGGGGGCACGGTCGCTCAAAGCATGGAATTGCTGGAAGAGATCGTGCGCGTTCAGCGGGAAATGATCGCCGAAGAGATCCATCCGGATGTCACGAAGGTGCCGCAGCTTTGGTGCCTCTACAAGGAAGTCCAGCAGTTTTACAGTGCGGGTTTGCGCGTTCCGGACGATGTTACACTTCTATGGTCCGACGATAATTGGGGCAACATTCGACGGCTTCCTTCGGATGCCGAGCGCGATCGGGCCGGAGGCGCCGGGATCTACTATCATTTCGATTATGTCGGCGGACCCAGAAATTACAAATGGATCAATACCGTCTCCATTCCTAAAGTCCTGGAACAGATGACCCTTGCCAAAGCGTACGGCGCCGACAGGGTCTGGATCGTCAATGTCGGCCATTTCAAGCATGTGCTGTTTCCGGCCGAATTTTTCATGAATTTGGCGTGGAATACCGGCCGGTGGACAAACCGGAATATCGGCAGCTATACACGTATGTTCGCGGAGCGGGAATTCGGTCCGGAATATGCCGAAGATATCGCGGATATTATCGAGAAGTATACGAAATACAATGCCCGTCGGAAGCCCGAGTTGCTGGCACCGGAGACCTACTCCCTCAACAATTATTTAGAAGCGGATCGTGTTGTTGGCGATTTCCGGGATCTTGTATCGAGAGCCGAAGCCATCTACCGCAAGTTGCCCGAAAACGCCCGGGATGCGTTTTACGAGCTGGTTCTGTTTCCGGCCAAAGCCTGTGCACAGGTGAACGAACTTTATGTGACGGCGGGTAAAAACGCATTGTATGCCGGTCAGGGCCGGGCTGCGACAAACGACCTGGCGGACCGGGTTGAGGAACTGTTCCAGGCGGATGCCGACCTGATGGATCACTACAACAGTACTTTCGCAGACGGGAAGTGGAGCCATTTCATGGACCAGGTCCATATCGGGTATACCATATGGCAGGATCCCCCGCGGAATGTCATGCCTCGAGTTTCGAGGTTAGAACTGGCTGAAGAGGCTTCAATGGGAATATCGGTGGAAGGGTCCTCTTCGGTGTGGCCGGGTGCGTCTGAAAAACCGACTTTTCCGGTATTCGATCCTTTCAACCGGCAGCGACGATATATCGATGTTTTCAACCGGGGCGCCGGATCTTTCACCTATGCGATTGAAGCCAGTGATCCATGGATCGTTTTAAGCAGTTTGAGCGGTTTGATCACTGCGGAAGAAAGAATCTGGATTTCGGTGAACTGGGACCGGGTTCCGAAAGACGCTCGCAAAGGAACGGTAAAAGTTACCCGACCCGGGTTGGAGAGTGTAGAAATCGAAGTTCCTATATTCAAACCGAATCTCGTAACACGCGATACTCTGGAAGGCTTTATTGAAGGAGAAGGGTTCGTTTCCATCGAGGCGGAGCATTTTACCCGGAATGTTCCGTCCCCGCAGGCTCGATGGGAGAAGATCGAAGGGTATGGCCGGACCCTGTCCGCCATGACGATCATGCCGGTGACTGCAGACAGCGCAGAGCCTCCGGCTGCCTCTCCCTGTCTTGAATATAAAATGTACCTGTTTACTCCCGGGGCGGTATCCGTTATTGCGACCTTCGCACCCGTGTTGAACTTCAATCCGGATCGCGGAGTACGCTACGCGGTCTCTTTCGATAATGAAGCGCCCCAGGTTGTTGACATTGTGCCGGACGGTTTTGACGCCCGGAACGGGAACAGGGAATGGGAGAATTCCGTACGGAATTCCGCACGGACCATCCGATCCGAACACACATTGCCGGATGCAGGGTATCACACCCTGAAGATCTGGATGGTCGATCCCGGAGTTGTCCTGGAAAAGCTGGTTGTGGACCTCGGCGGTGTGAAACCGAGCTATCTCGGACCGCCGGAGAGCTATTTTCAGATCCCAACTGTTTCATCGGTGAAGAACGAAAAGGACTAGTTGTATTGCTCCCTAAGCAGAAGGCCGGCAGTGGAATGTAAATTGAATCCGGCGACGGGTTGCCGTATCATTCGGGGCGAAATGGACAATCGCAATTTTAGGGAGGTGTTCTGAATTGGGATCGAAACCGATAGTGAGGATTATTATCGCCATCTGCCTGTGTCTGGCGGGTGCCTTTGTCTCCGGTGTCCTTTTGGCCGGGCACTACGGAGAAACCTGGGCTGAAACGGCGGTGAAAGACGCCTGCAGCGATAACCCCCTGGAGGATGGTTGCGAAAAAGTTGAAAAAAGTGCCTGGTCTTCATTTGCAGGCATACCGGTAGCGGCATACGGCCTGGTGTTTTACCTGTCGCTTTTTGCACTGCTTATCCTGTCTCTTTTCGCTTCATCCGGTTTGCGCGATACCCTCGCGGGAATTGCGCTCATCATACTGGCGCTCGGCATTCTCTCGGATATGTACCTCCTCGGCTTGCAAGCGTTTGTAATACATGCATACTGCAAGGTCTGCATCTTCACTTATGTGCTCAGCGCCGGGGCGTTCCTCGCAATCTTCCCTGCCCGCCGGGCCATCCGGCACATCCTGGCTTCAGCAACCAACCAGGAAGGGCGGCTGGCGCTGGCAGGCTGGATCCTGGGGACTCTTGCGTTTACGGCGTTCGTTTGGGGAATCGATGCCATGCTCAACGCCAGGGCCTTGTTCCGTGAGGCAACTATGCTTTTCAATCCGTGAGGAGAGGAATAATGGGTCTTCAGTAGAATCTGTGGGTGATTCCCCTGGGAGCGCCGGCGTCCCGCCGGCATAAATGCAAAAGGAAATGATGTTGACAGGATAAAATTGTCCATCGCCAAATGACTATTAGAAAATCGGGTAGTATCCGAGTCTGAATAGGTAGTGCAAGCAACTAATTATCAATGATTTATAGACTTAACGATTCCTGAATTCACACACAGATTCTGGTGAAGAGGCGGAATTAAAAACGTTGCCGATCCGTTCATGTCGGTCAGCCGCACCGGGAGAAGCGAATCCATCACAGGCAGAATCCGCGGCGGCCTGTTACGGAGGATGTTGTGCAGGCGATTTGATCTTTTTGCTCCAAGGATTTAAAGATATTATATTAATTCTACAGGACTGTGCATTTTGCCACCCGGGTATGGTGGACGGTCGGTTTTAGGTCAGTACAAAGGAATAATATAGAAACGAGAAATCCGATGAGCGAATCCAAAGAAAAATCGATGCTGTCGATTGTAGATCGCATGGTTGAAGCGAGCCGGCAACTGTCCTTTCATCCAAAGGCGCCCGCGAACTGCAAGATAGAGCTGCCTTCCAGAAGCAATTGTGTCGATATCATGCACCAGCTCCGTTCCGTTCTTTTCCCGGGTTACTTCCAGTTGTTTGAATACAGTGAAGAGCGCATAGGCTTCCATGTCGGAGCCATGATGGATCGTATAGCCATCAATTTAGAGGAACAGGTGCGCAGGGGATTCTGCTTCAACTGCAGCAATGAGGGGGACTTTCAAAGTTGCACTGTTCGGGCGGAAAAGATCACCGCTGATTTTCTCGAGCGGATTCCCGATATCATGCTCATGCTTCGTGAGGATGTGCAGGCGGCGTATGAGGGGGATCCGGCCGCGAAAAGCCCGGCCGAAACAATTTTCTGCTATCCGGGAATTTTTGCGATCACCAACCACAGGGTCGCCCATGAACTTTATAAGCTGGGAGTGCCGGTGATCCCTCGAATCATCGGCGAGAATGCCCATAATGTGACGGGAATAGACATCCATCCCGGCGCCAGGATCGGGAAACGGTTTTTCATCGATCACGGGACAGGGGTGGTGATCGGAGAAACGACGATTATTGGAGAGCGCGTACGCATTTATCAGGGTGTAACTCTGGGAGCCAAAAGTTTTCCTCTTGATGAGAACGGGAATCCCATCAAGGGAGTGGATCGCCACCCTGTTATTGAAGATGATGTCGTTATTTATGCGGGTGCAACAATCCTGGGCCGGATTACGGTTGGCGCTCGATCGGTTATTGGCGGCAATGTCTGGTTGACCCGGAGTGTGCCCCCGGACAGCTCCATTTCGCAGGGTAAAGAACCTCAAAAATAATCGAAGGTCAAACGTCAAAAGTCGAACGTCTAAAAACTAAAAGCCGTCCAACGTCAAAAGTCGAACGTCCAGAACTTCAAACTTCAAACTCCAAACTCAGAACTCAGAACTTAGAACTCTTAATTGTTGTTTTCATTAAAATCCGATTCGAGAACCTCGGGACGCTTTTCCTGCAGTCCGTACAGCTTCGCATAAAATCCGCCGGGTTTCTTTATAAGCTGATCGTGTGTGCCGGATTCGACAATGCGGCGGTTGTGAAGGACAAAAACCTGATCCGCATTGCGGATTGTCGACAATCGGTGCGCGATAATGAAACTGGTTCTTCCTTTCATCAGGCGGATCAATCCTTCCTGGATGTGCGCCTCCGTCATGCTGTCGACGCTGGATGTCGCTTCATCCAGAATCAGGATGCGCGGATCGGCCAGAATGGCTCGCGCAATCCCGAGAAGCTGCCGCTGCCCCTGGGAAAGGTTATTCCCGCGTTCGGATAAAACAGTGTCGTAGCCATCGGGAAGACGAGAGATAAAATAATGGGCATTGGCCGTCTTCGCTGCGGAGATTATCTCTTCGTCGGTTGCATCCGGAGAGGCATATAAAAGGTTTTCGCGGATGGACGTCGCAAAGAAAAAAGGCTCCTGCAACACGATACCCATAGAGGTTCGCAGATCGTTCACTTTGATGTTCCGAATGTCGTTGCCGTCGACGGAGATAAATCCTTCTTTTACATCGTAGAAACGGCTCAGCAGGTTGATCAGGGTTGTTTTTCCCGCGCCTGTGGGGCCGACGATTGCGATAACCTGGCCCGGCCGGGTCTTCATACGAATACCTTCCAGAACGGTTTTACCTTCTTCATAGGAGAATACGACATCGCGAAACTCGACATCGCCGCGGATATCCTTCAGGGGCAGGGC
>JARRLM010000088.1:0-6249 GCA_037386985.1 Acidobacteriota bacterium
CCCTCAAGGCCAGGTCATTCTCTTTCAGGTGAATACCCAGGCTGGCAGCCTCCAGCACGCCACGCCCTTCCAGGCCATGGAAAAGTTCCTTCGCCTTATAACCGAGCACCGAAAGATTGGCTGTCGCCGATCCCGTCATCATATCCGGTTCGATTGTTCGAAACAGTCCGGTCTGTCCATGGCGTGCAATCCAGTCCATGCGCGGCTTCTTTGCTGCCATCAATGGGGTTTTCCCATCCAGTTCAGGGATGGGATAATCCGCCATACCGTCTCCGAGGAAAATGACGTATTTCATTGAAAAAGCACCCTATCAGTTTTCAGCCCAGCGCTGCGTTCCTGATCCGCTTTCGAAAAATAGGGAAACAAGAAGCCAGGAGTCAGAAACCGGCTCAAATATTCAACATGGTTCTTGTTGAATATTTGAGCTGGGAGGAATTCGAGCTAGGAGCCGTATTTTTCGAGGATCAGTTCCCGGAAGGTTTGATATTCTGCCGGCATTGTCAGACAGTCCTCTTTCTTTTGTTCCACTTCAACCAGGCTGGGCGGGCTGTCAGGTGAAAAACCCAAAAGCGTCTCTATCTCCTCCGGAAATTTTGCCGGATGGGCGGTTTCAATCGAAACGGCTTTTGAAGAGCTACCGTTTTCCTTAAAGTATCGCTCAAGCCCGAGCCAACCGGTCGCGCCATGGGGTTCCAGCAATAAGCGATGGTTCTGCCAGGCGTTTTGAATCGTCTTTCGTGTATCATCATCAGTGACGCTTGTCGCCCACAACTCTCTTTTCATGTATTCCATATCGGGCATTTGACGGATCGCGCCCGTTTCATCCATCCATCCGCCGTACAGAGCGAGCACTCGCGCAAAATTACTGGGGTGCCCGACATTCATGGCGTTTGAAAGGCAGTGTCGGGAAGGGATGATCTTCTCATAACAGCCCGTTTCAAAAAACTTCGGCACTTCGTCGTTGGCATTGGTGGCAATGACGATTTTTTTAATGGGTGCGCCCATACGCAGAGCCAGCAGTGCGCCCATCATGTTGCCGAAATTGCCGGAAGGAACGGAGAGGATGATAGAGTCTCCCTCAGACGTCAGACTGACAGCGGCATAGACATAATAGACAATTTGCGGCAGGAGGCGGCCGACGTTGATGGAATTGGCCGAGGTCAATTGAATACGACTCAGGTTCTGATCTGCAAAGGCCTGTTTCACCAGAGCCTGGCAGTCGTCGAATTTCCCCTCCACAGCAATCGGGGTAATATTTCCCCCCAATGTCGTCATCTGTTTTCTCTGCCGTTCGCTTACTTCAGCGGGAGGGAACAGGACCGCAACTTCGATATTGGGTATTTTGTAGAACGCATGCGCTACAGCACTTCCCGTGTCTCCGCTTGTGGCTGTCAGTATCACCAGCCGGTTAGGTGCGTCTTTACGCAACGCTCCAAACATCTGTCCCATCATTCTTCCGGCAAAGTCTTTGAACGAGGCGGTAGGGCCGCGATCCAGACGCATAATGTATCTACCGGTATCGACCTTCTCTAACGGAACATCGAAGTCGTATGCACGGTGACACATTTCACCCACGGAATCGTCCGGGAAGGTGCCGGCGGTAAATTTTTTTAAAACGATCGAGGCAACTTCAGGATAGGACTTGTTGCGTAAAGAGGCGAAGTCCTCCTTAGTGAATAAGGGTATGGTAACCGGGAGGTAAAGTCCCCTGTCCGGAGCCTGCCCCTGTAAGAGTGCCTCCGCAAGATTCACTTCCGGAGCCTGCCGGTTTGTGCTTGCGAAAAGCATTGGATCCATTCCAAGTTCCTTTCTATCGGTGAATTCAAGTATGGGCACATCATACAGTACCCCAAAGTCCCCATTATACATGAGGTTCTGCCGAGTGTATCCCGGGGAATGTACTTCTTAGGGAATGATGGTTGATTTACTCGGGACCTGGGGCTGTCCGGGATGCTTTCTCGTTCATTCTTGCTCTCTCGATCGCTTCTTTCGCTTCCCGCCATCCGGCGCAACGATTATGCCAGGAGTCACCGCGGCAGAGATTAATGAGTCCCTTGCATTTCGCATAGAATTTGAAAAAGAGCAGGATCAGTGTGCGTTTCAGTGTGCCGACCGGCCTGTCGCTGCAGATAAGTTTATCGTCGATCATTCCACAATCGATAATTCGGACAGCGCCGATGACGGGGATTGTTATTCGAGTGGCGCGGCGTAGACGCGGTCCAAGGACAACGGCGTCCAACAGGTCGCCGTCAGATCCGATATAGGCATTGACAGAACCGTAATTAAAGGGGCAGGGAACCGGGGAGACGAAGTCCAGCCTGCCGGAGGAATCGCGCTTGATAAAGCTGCCTCGCGGTATTTCAATGACGACTTCAACTTTTAGTACGGCGTCCATTCGATCACTCTATTCGGGTTCTGCGTCTGATGTATATAGTATTTTTAAAGCTATTATTCTCTTTTGCCTCTTTTATTAATGGGCTTCCAATGCCCTTACTCGCCTGTTGTGGAGTTCCTGTGCGAGTTTTTTTATCGAAGCCTGTGACTGGATGACGCTTCGGAATGATCTCATGATGGGCGCAGCAGTGGGTGAAATTGCATAGATGGTTCAACTATTGCCGGGCCCGATACGTTTGAACGAGAATTCAACCTTCACACCGGCCGCATTGCCGGGGTTCTCAAACACCGGATAGGCAAGAAAATTGATCGGCCCGGATGCGGGAGAGGGGTCGACAATCAGGTCCCGACCTCGGCTGAGTTCAAAGCGATTTGCAGGGTGGTGCCCGAAGTAATAGGTCGCCAGGCTTGTGTATTTGTCCGCTTCACTGATGTCGACTGGCCACCATTGACCGTCGGCATAAAACTCCGCCCAGCAGTGATAGCCGTCAATGCCTCCCTGGTTTCTTTCAGAAGGAATAGACGCCCCGATGGCAAACCGGGCCGGAATTCCCACCGCCCTTGCAAGAGCGATAAAATAGGAGTGAAAATCTGTACAGTTCCCCGTACGAACGTCGCATGCATAAACGGCATCGCCCTTGCCCCAGCCCTCCCCATACTTCATGTAGCGCATCTGTTCTATGACATGGTCGTATAGGGCACGCGCGCGCTCGATATCGCTCTTCTTGCCTTGGACAACCTCCGAGGCAATGGCACGAAAATTTTCATTTATTGGAACAAGGCGCTCCGGCTTTAGATATTTCCTGGGATCGTCGTCATTTTGCGCATCATAAATGGTTTTTTCACGCCGATCGACGCGGAACAGGATCTCCATCGTCCGTTCGCTGTCTTCGGGGCCGAGTTCCAGGAAGTAAATGCTGTTTCCATGCTCCCTGTCTTGCAGAACCGACGGCTGCCTGAAAAAATCAGCGGAAGCAACATCTACGGTCTGGTACCTGTCGCTGGCCGGCTTGGGAATCCATATACGGGCTTCATCCTTGATCTCCGGCAGAATCACCCTGTATAGAAACTCAAATGAATCCCGATCCTGCACCACTCCAAGAAGACCCTCGGAGGCATTCTCTACGGGGACTCTCTGCCAACCCCCATCTTTTTCTTGCTCCCAGGTATAGTAGGGCTGGCCGTTAATTTTATGCACGGTCGTCTCAGTCACGGTCATGGCGCCGGGATCGCCTGAAAGGAAAAAGTCGACATCGTAGACATCGCTGCCGACATCCACCAGATCGACGCATGCAAAATGACGGCGCGGGCCCAGATTTGCCAGGTATTCCGTGTGGACGCGTACCAGTTTAAGACGAAGCTCCCGGTCGCCATGCGCAAGGTTGAAGTAGCCGCTGTTTGCCTTGGATTGATCCTCGATGTATTTCTCGATGCCGTCCTGGATATCCTGTGTGACTACATTGGGCACCGCCTCGGTTTCGTTTCGAGGCGTACCACATCCGATCAGCATCAGACAAACCATACCCATAGCTGGAATTGATGTTTTCCAGTACATTCTGGCTTGTTCTCCTTCTTTGCCGCGCTGCGGATACGGCAAGGTTCATGATTAATTCGGATGCTCTCCAGTGGGGTGTTCGCTGGATGGATGTTCCTCGGATTCCGCCTCCCCTGAAGGCTGTTCGCCGGATGGTTGTTCCTCAATTGCCGCATCTCCGACGGACTCCTCTCCCGAAGGAGGTTCGCTGGAACCGCCGCAGCCCGGCACACCGATAAAAAACAACACAGTAAGCAGCATGCATGCCGTGAGTTTTGTTAAACCGTTCATATTTTCCAAGTCTCCTTTCAAGGTCTTTCTCTGCCTGTTTGAAAATTCAGGAGGCGATCAACCATTTGGTTTAACTGTTTTAAAAATCTGAGATCCAAAATTGAAAACGTCAAGTAAAATCTATTGTTTACAAAGGATGAGTCACCATATCACCTCATTGCCTTTTAATAAACTAAATCTTTAGAAGCGAGAAGGAGACAGAATGGACAGTCCATTAGACCTGAATGAACAGAGACTAAACCCTAAATAACCGGATATTGCCCTAACCGAAATTATATTTCTGTGCTGCGGGGGAATCGGTGGGGGTCCGGCAGGCGGACCGAAATAGGCAAAGATCTTTTGTATCGCGTCGGGAGAATCCATGGCCCGGAGAAGTTTCTTTTTCCACAGCCATGATAGGTCTGCCACAAAGCATATAATCTTCCTTGCGACATTCGGATACCAGGCGACCATTCCAATAGGTTTTGTTAGGGCAGCCATCGCACTCGTCCTGTTCCCCGTTTGGGAGGAGATCATGGGGTTGCATGACGATTAAATTCTGGATAGAAATCTTTTCAAAAATTAGAAAAGGATTTTTCAAAAAGGATTTCCACCTTTTTTGAAACATATGTCTAGTCCCTCGGTCGAGCGCTGTCAAGGGCAACAGCAGCCTGGCTTTGGAATTGATCTTCGGAGGTGTGAAAGCCAGATATCTTCCAGCCAGAAAATGATACGCCACCTGGAGAAATTCCGCTGCTCTGGCACCCAGGTTCCCATAAATGTGATTGCTTGACCCGACATGGGTGCCGAAAAGCCACTTCGGGGCGTCCGGTAAGACTGTACCGCCAAGATAGGAGCTGAAAGCGTAATCCGGACAGACCTTCCAGATCTGCTCGCAGATATCCAGGGCTGTAAGGTTTTTAAACCGCTTCGAAGAAATATAAGGGGTTTCCTGGAGGATAACCTGCCGTGATCCGGCATAGTAGTCCCATGGATCGTCCGGATGCGCAGTTCTTACCGGAATCAGTACGTTGAATGTCACCTTGTGGATATTTATTATGGTCCATTCGACAATATTTCTTACTTCATCGAGGGTTTCGGGTAATATCGTCGTGTTGTAGCCACAAACAAGCCCCCCTTCATTATGGACCATATCTGCATATCCCTGGCGCAATGCATTCAATTCTTTTTCACTTTTGCCTTCCCAGTCCGGTCGATTCTGATGCGAATCCACGTGGAATATAAATCCATAGACACCTGCTTTTTTTAGTTTATGCACTAAGGAAGGGGTTAACGACACCCCATTTGTCAAAATTACAGGCTTTGTCCCATGCTTCTTTACCATACCCGTTATTTCAATAATCTGTGGGTGAGTTAAGGGTTCTCCGCCCGCGATAATCATGGCATCGCATTTTCTCAGCTTCATCATGCTCACCAGCTCTGATTCGATTTGCCACAATGACTTATGGCTTTGTGGGTCATGACGTTGATAGCAGTATTCACAGGACAAATTGCAATTCCGGGTCGGCTCCAGCCAACTGAGCCCATTGTCTGACATGGTCCAGGGCATCCGATAATATTTCGAAGTATCTATGGTATGGGTTGATTCAGGATTTTGCATACGGTTTCGCCCCCCTGTTCTGTAGATATTCTTTTGCAAGGGGTGTGCCAATGTGAATAAAGATTGATAACTTACTGTACCTAATAGGTTTAAAAAAAGGAGTTCGTAGAAATTAAGCATGCTCGCGAAGAGATTCTATACATAAAATGTCATGTACATGATCAGGAAATGGTTCAAAGAACTGAAGGAACAAGTGCCAGGATTCATGATCGGGACTCCTGTCGATTGTCAGTGCGGCAGTATAGCAGCACTGAACGGCTTAAAGATACGTTCCCGAGCGGCGAATCGTAAAGGAACTCTAATCCCAATAATCTTCCTGCAGAGAGCATCAAATAAAATATCTGTTAAAAAAATTGTGAAACTGGTAATACGAGAGACACGTTTTTCTACCGCAGGCGTATTTATTGTTTGAATGTGTTGATATTCATAT
>JARRLM010000089.1:0-6240 GCA_037386985.1 Acidobacteriota bacterium
GGCCGCCTTCGTCAAACAGATTTCGACCGAAGAGAATAAGGCCCTCATGGAGTGGATACAGAAAAACGCGGCCACACTCGGCCAGGACCCAAAGGCGCGGGAAGAAGCGCTCATGAAACATGTACAGGAAGTTCAAAATAACGCAACCACCAGGATTGACGAAAACAACGCGATGCTGGAAAAGGATTACCAATTAAGGAGAAGGGCACAACAAAGTCTGGCTCTCAATCTGTCCCGGATTTCACCCGCTTCGGCACTGACCTTCGGTTCCATGACTTTAGCCAGGACGGGGGTTGATGCATACGATCGGTTCCTGTCATCGGTACGGGTTTATAAGCCGATTTACACGAAGTGGATCAATTCGAAGATGGGAAGCTCAGTTCAATCCCTGCAGGGGGGAGAACAGATAGATATATCAGACATGCCTCAGCATTCCTATAAGCCGGAGGGCTTGCAGCAGACTACTTTGCGGGCTTTGCCTGATTTCGGTCTGATGATCGGATTGATTCTCGTATTTTTTGTCGGGGCCTACATATCCTTCCTGCATTATGATGTGCGGTAACCTAGTCCACAGTCTGTGGTCGGCAGTGTTATAGATTTACTAACAGGGAATCAATTACATGCTTTTTCGTTGGCTTACCTTGATTCAGAAGAACATAATACAGCCCAATATGCGTACCCTGTTCTCCAACATCAAGGAAGATACCTCCGAAACGCAAGAAGATATATCCGGTAAGAGGATCAGATAAAGGGTAGAAGTTTGCAGTTAATAAAAGGCTGGACTGTGACGGTGTGACGTCAGTGACGCTACTTTCCGGACTTTCTCGGTAGACTTAGGAAGTAGGATAAGACTCTTCTACTGACGACTGGAGAGGCTGGCGACAGCTGGTTTGTTTTCGATAAGAATCCTGACGATATATCCGGATCGAAGGTGTAGGCGCGTTTTTTATGAAACAGAGTGCTCCCGGTCTTTTTGGGCCAGTTCGATCAAAAGGCCGTTTGTGGATCTGGGGTGTATGAAAATCACCTTTGAAAAATCGTTTACCTGGATCGGCTCTTCGGTGACGAATTGAACACCCTTCTCCCGGAGCCGCTTAATTTCCTCCTCCAGGTTTGATACGCGGATGGAGATGTGGTGGAGCCCGCCCCCCCGCTTTTCTACAAACTTTTGCATCACTCCCTCGGGGCCGATCGGCTCGATCAGCTCGATAGTCACGGCGGATTTCAGGATCATGGTGGATTTGTATCCCGCCTTACTGTCTGTGAGTATGTCCCCGGTTTTAAATCCAAACAGCCGGGAAAATAGCTCAAGAGTTTCATCCGTATTCTGAACCACCATGGCGACATGGTCGATCTTTTCAATCACCAGCGTACCTCCGGTTAAAGGCTGATTCTATGTTACGGGAAAAAGCCAGAATGCCCCAGCCTTTGGCTGGGGATGAATGGAAAGAGGGGAGGGCAAAGCCCCCATGGCTTTTTCCTTCAGAAGAAGCTCCGACCAAAGGTAGGAGTTCTTCACTTCCTGTTCCATAAAGCTCGGTGGAGCAAGCGCTATTATATGGGGATAGGGCGGATATGGGAAAGCCAAAATCCCCGCTCCAGGATACCGGAAAGGTAATGTATTAAAAGTTCTGCAAAAACAGAACGGGTCATGATACTTCCTTTCAAAATACATTGACCAAATGAAAAAGCGAAAGGAAATATCATGCCCCGTAAACAGAATAAAATCAGTATAGCAGAGTTAAAAGAGCTGTTAACAAAAGACAAAGAATTTCTTCGTCCATTAGTAGCTGAAGTAGTACAGTGTTGGCTCATTTTCTAAATATTTCGCGAGAAAAACTCTCTCTATTCAATGAAAAAAGGTTCGAAAAAGAACGGCTGAAAATGACTGTTACTCCTCCTTCGTCGGGTATTAGAAAGCATGCTGCTATGTTTCTGGATTCAGCCCATGATAGCCCTTTTTCCGGTCCCATCACGTAGAGTGCCGTCGAAAGTATATCTGCAACCAGAGCCTGTTCGTGCCAGACACTGACTGAACCATTAAAATCAGCAGGTTTACCTGTAATTGGATTGATGATGTGTCCCAGTCGGAGTTTATGAACTTCAACATCTCGTTCTGAACCGCCACTGGTCGCCAATGATCCACTTCGTAAATTGATGCTAATGAAACCTTCCTGTCGATTCTGAGGATGAGAAATAATCACCTGCCAGCCATCATTGTTGGGCGGCGAGCCATTAACAATGATCTGGCCTCCCAAATTTACAAGCCACCTGTTATTTGTGGCGTCTTCCTTTGGAAGTCTGTCCAAAGCTTCTCCCTTACCGAATGCTCCACAGTCGATAACTACATCTTGCGTTTTGGTAATCCTGTATCCAGTTTTATCAAAATCATAAAAATGCATTCCCTTATCAGCCTTAGCTATTTCAAGCGTTTTGGATTCAGGCCATTCCCCTCTATTCCTCAATTCATATGCGTTCAGCAGTTTCCCGACAGTAGGATCAAATGCTCCGTTCGTTTCCTCCGACCAGTATAGTAAGGTTTCAAATAATTGATAAACGGACGGATCGATTTCGAACGGAACACCAACCGGCTGCTTATTCAAACGACTCAAGATGCTGTTCGCCTTCCAGGTGCTTAGTTCGTCTTCGGCATCCTCCAAAAGACGAATCAGAGATTCTATCCGCTTCAATGCCGATTGGGAGTCCATTGAATAAAGTTGAATAGTGCATGATGTGCCCATTAAGTAAAAATGTCGGACATTTTCTTTCATCCCAGCTTCAGGGCTTGTCACATGATGGATATCCTTTACAGACAATTCTGCAGGTCCGTATTCATAAGGCGTTTGGAGAATCAGCGCAAGACCGGATTGTTCCTCGCCGGCATTCCAGAACATTGGCAATATGAAGGCGGAAAAAAGAATTATAGTTGCAGCTGATTTCATTCACTCTCCAATGCTTTGTCTATTGCCAGAATGCGCCGGACAGCCTGGTTGGCAGCTCTGGCTGTAAGAGTAGCGCCTGCCATAGGACGAATTGCACGATCGACATACAAATCATCATCCAAATTTTTCTCGTGATATTGACGATACCATTCGGGTGTCGCACGATATTCAGGAGGTTCTTCGGATGCGGTGACCTCTATCCTTAGAACCTTCCCTTCGTGGTCTAAAACAATAAGCAGACTTTCCTTTTTGGTGCGAACGGAATGGGTATCCACATAAGCCCGGGCGAGCACACGACCGTCTTTAACAATTTCATACCGAGCGATGAGGGCGCTGTTTATTTCCTCTCCAGATAAATCTTGAGCTTTCTTGATCTGAGCTTTTGTTAGGAAGACGGTCTTGGATTGGATTTGTAGATCCGGAAACATTGCGGCCAGGGCCTGCTCGCGAGAGATAAAACTCTCTTTAGCAGAAACATGGCCGCACTGAATCGCAAGGGCTATCGCCAATACACAAAGGTTCGTATTCCTAAGCATCTTCTTATGTTTTAAAGCTAGAAGTTATATCCCAGGTTTACATTAAACTGGTTGATCCCGGTGCCTGCCTTGTTCCGGTCCCATTGATACTCACCCTTTATTGCTATATTCGTAATAGGCCGGAACTCGATTCCTGCAGTATGGATCCTCCTGTCCTGGGCGGGATTCTGTTCGAATCCTTCAGGAACCCTGGACTGGGTGTTTATCTTTTCAAACCTATAATAGGGAGTCAGACGCAATGTGTCTGTATGTTGGGACAAGAGGTTGTAGCCAAGCTGTATGTATCCTCCCTGCAATATTTCTCCAACAGATTCGGTCCCTTCAAGCTCGAGAAAACGGTTGAGCTCATCTGCGTCATCGATTTTAGCCCTGGCGTATAAACCCCGGATATCCAGACCTCGCATCTGGATTTGAGCGTGTACCTCGCCGATCGTTGTCCGAACATTATAATTCTGGCCGGATTCCATGATCTGCCCCTGGCCTGCACCGCCAATGGAGAGCGACCCGCCAAATATCATTCCAGGCGAAGGATTCACATCAACACGCCCGACAAGGGCAAAGTCTTCCGCCTTCGCTTTAGCCCCTTTCTGCCGTCCGCCGCGAATCCCACTTGCACCGTATCCGGTCGCACTCATACCGTTTACCAGGTATGCGCGATAGCTGAACATACTGGCCGAACCAAGAACTCCAATACCGCCTTCTCTCCAGGTTGTAGGGATAATCTGAGATTCTGTTTCACTGCGGCGCGCGCCTAAAAAGGCCACCGGTTCATGATATTCATTTGTCAATCCCATCGGGATTAGAAGTAGACCTCCCCGAACATTCAGATGTTTATTGGCCATATATTCCAGGTAGGCGAATTCGACCGAAACTTCTCCGCCCTTGCCTGTACTAGCGTGTTCAAACTCGATTTCAGAGTTGAGAACGAATCTGTCACTGAACCTGTATCCCGTGTAAAGAATCGCCCTCAGGAAGTCCAGCTGGCTTGTCTTATTTGCTTCCGTTCCCGATTGAGTCCGGTCGGAGAAATTCTCATAAAGCATTTCTCCATAACCGGCAATGGAAACACCCTTCTTTTTTTGATAAACCTTTGCAGCCGAAGGTCCCAATCCCATGGAGGAGGCTTGATCTGAAGTGATTTCAACCTCCTTCTCGCCGCTTCTCAGCTTTTCGATTTCTTCGGCAAGGATACCTATTTGGCGACGTAATTCTTCGTTTTGTTCCCTCTGATCTTCGGTAGTTGACAGCGAGTCTTGATTGTCGGTCTTGGTCTTGAGAGCCTCTTCGACCGACTTCAGCCTTTGCTCCAGTTCCTGAATTCTTAATTGAAGTTTCTCTTCCCGATCTTCTTCGGCATAGGTCACAAACGAGAAAAGGGATAACATTAAAGACAATAGTACGATGTTTGTAATCTTACTCTTCATACATTTTCTCCATTATTTGATTGCAACAACCTGATGAGGAGCAGGCCTTCACTCCGTATGCGCAGTAGCCTTCTTTACCGGTCATATTCCGATAAAAAGATCTTCCATGCAGGAAGATCACTCTCCCGATAATCACAAATGCAGCTATGGTTTCCGCCATACGAAATCTCCTGCCCGATTCATATTAGGATTGAGGGGTCGAAATTCCTGAATTCGGAGAGACACATAAATTTAGGAGTGCCTAAAGTTATGTGCAAAAAAATTTTCAGTCTAAAATCTTCTGCGCCATTCCCATTCAAGCCATTTTACACCGAGATGTTTCAGTAGAATCCTCGACGGCAATTCGAATACTTTCGATTCAGCAAAAGACAACTGCATATCACTCACCTCAACAACTGCCTTAAAAGTTTATAAAGGCTCTATCTCTATTTTTTCTGCCTCCCCTTTTCGCAGGGAAAGGTGATAACCTTTTACTTTGATATCGATAGAATCTCCCATTGGAGCGATCCGCTCCATTTCGACCACGGATCCGGGCGTTACTCCCATCTCTACGATCCGTTTATTGACTTCCCCTCGTGGGACAATTTTCACGACCTTGCCTTTCTGGCCCGGTTTTAGGTCTTTCAGTTTATCTTTTATGATTTCCTTTTTTTCTACTCGGGATTGAGGTTCTTTAGTAACTCCCTCAAGAGTCAGAGAAATGCATCTTTCGCAGTCATCTTTTGTATTTCCGTGCTTGCAGAAGTATCCGAATCCCTCAACCCAGTTGGCTCCGCCTCTGGGACAAACTTCCACGAACTCGGCAAATTGAATGAATCGTTCGAGAATTCCCTTGGGGATTGAATGTTCCATTTTACAGGCGGCTTCGTCGGCCTCTCTTTCATTAACAGCTAGAACGTTAATAAAAAAATCGCGCAGAACTTCATGCCTGCGAATCACGTCCTTTGCTGCGTCCTTACCTTCAGGAGTTAGAGTGATGACATCGTACGGAGCATATCGGATCAGTGCCTTATCAGCCAAAGCCCTAAGAGCTCCGGTTACAGAGGAATTCTTTACATTAAGCCGCCTGGCAATATCTTTAGGTCTTACTGCCTCTTTTTCGGCAATGATATTATATATAGCTTCAAGGTAGTCTTCCATGCTGGCCGTCAATGTGTCTGCAAGGGTCATATTTTCCTCTCAGGTCCATTTATTTCATAGGCACTAATTATTTACGGCATTCCTAAACTTTTGTCAAATCATTTTCGAATGGGGGAAAAATCAAGAGACAATTCATACTCCCCACATTAGTTGTTTGGTTTGCCTATTTTTATTCTATTTCTCCCCAACCATATATAT
>JARRLM010000090.1:0-2398 GCA_037386985.1 Acidobacteriota bacterium
CGCGTTCAATCGTCCCGGGATCGGCCATCATGTATGTCAGCAAAACACGAAAGATCTTGTCCCGGAAGGCATCCACCTTTACCTCTTCTTCCAGAACGAGGTTTGCCAGAGAACAGTCCTTCTTTACAAGCGCTTCGAGACTGTTTCGAACCATTCTTTCAGCTACCTCTCCCATCATTGGAAGATCGACCAGCGGTCTCAGCGACGGCGACTTCAATACGGGAGACGCCTTCTGAATAATATTAATTGCCTGGTCCCCGATTCGCTCCAGTTCCGTAGCAATGCGCGAAGCCATAAAAAGGAAGCGAACGTCCGTCCCCATGGGTTGCTGGAGGGCTGTGAGTTTAAGGGCACTGTCATCGATTTCGATCTGAAGCTCATTGACCTCTTTTTCCTTGCTTTCAACCTCTGCACCAAGCGATTCATCGCGTTCTATTAACAACCTCAGTGCAAGCTGGATCATCGATTCCGCCAACCGACCCATCAGGAGCAACTTTTCAAGCAGTTCCTGAATTTTTTCATTGCGCATTACTCATTCTCCCGATGATGCCTTTAATCCAACTGAACCCCATTTAGATTTTCGGGCTTAAGACTTTTTGTTTCTTTAGTTAAAGGGATATGCATTCCTGATTCACGGTATTGGAAAGATTATAGACTTTTTAACCGCATTCCGCAAACTTTGGAAATTTTACACAACTATCCAGAATCTGATCCGCTTGAATATTCATTGCCACAAATTGTTTACCGCATTTCTGTGAAAATACCACAAGGGACATGTAAAGATTTAATTAAGGACGCAAGATATTCAATAAATTGAATTATTAAAGCTCTCTTCCCTATTTTGACGCTAATTTCACATTGCGGAATCATCATTCCGGATACCGCCAAAGAAAAGCCGATGGAGGGCGAGGTAATCGCAGTCGGCAATGGAAAAGTCATGGATGACGGCAAACGTGCCGCGATGGACGTGAAAGCCGGCGATCGCATCCTTTTTGGCAAATATTCCGGTACGGAAATCAAGATAGATGAACAGGATTACCTCATCATGAGAGAAGACGAAATCCTGGCAGTTCTTGGATAAATCGAGCAGAACCAATACATAGAGACAAGGAGTATTAAAACTATGGCTAAGGAAATTATTCATGGCGAAGACTCTCGTCAGGCGCTTCTCCGGGGAGTAAACCAGCTGGCCGATGCCGTCAAGATTACGCTGGGCCCCAAGGGACGCAACGTTGTTTTAGACAAGAAGTTCGGGTCCCCGACCATTACGAAGGATGGTGTAACCGTTGCAAAAGAGATTGAACTGCAGGATGCGACCGAGAACATGGGCGCTCAGATGGTTCGCGAAGTGGCATCCAAGACTTCTGACGTGGCCGGCGATGGAACAACGACCGCAACTGTACTGGCACAGGCTGTTTTTCGGGTAGGCACCGTTTCGGCGAACAACGACAAAACCATCGGCAGCATCATAGCCGAGGCGATGAAAAAGGTCGGCAAGGATGGAGTTATCACCGTAGAAGAAGCCAAATCGATCGAAACATCCCTCGAAGTAGTCGAAGGAATGCAATTCGACCGGGGCTATCTCTCCCCCTATTTTGTAACCGATCCGGAGAGAATGGAAGTCAGCTTTGATGACTGCGTGATCCTGCTCAATGAGAAAAAGATCAGTTCCATGAAGGATCTTCTTCCTTTACTGGAACAGGTAGCCAAAAGCGGGCGGCCGTTTTTGATTATTTCAGAAGATGTTGAGGGCGAAGCCCTGGCGACTCTTGTCGTCAATAAGCTGCGCGGCACTCTGCAGGTCGCTGCGGTCAAAGCCCCCGGATTCGGCGATCGTCGCAAGGCGATGCTAGAAGATATCGGGATCCTGACCGGAGGCAAAGTGATTTCCGAAGATCTCGGCATCAAACTGGAAAATGTACGCGTTGAAGACCTCGGCAAGGCCAAAAAGGTCACTATCGACAAAGACAACACTACGATCATCGAAGGCGCCGGACAACACAAGGATATCGAAGGCCGTGTGAAACAGCTGCGCGTCCAGATTGAAGAAACCACCTCCGATTACGACCGTGAAAAGCTTCAGGAAAGACTGGCGAAACTCGTCGGCGGCGTTGCCGTTATCAAAGTCGGCGCAGCCACGGAAACGGAACTGAAAGAGAAGAAGGCCCGTGTAGAAGACGCCATGCACGCAACACGCGCAGCGGTCGAGGAAGGAATTGTGCCGGGCGGAGGCGTTGCCCTGCTTCGCTGCGTGAAAGCGCTCGAAAGCCTGAAGGTGGAAGGCGATGAGGCTGTCGGAGCAGGCATCATCCGCCGGGCCCTTGAAGAACCGATCCGGATGATTGCGGCAAACTCAGGCTACGAAGGTGCGGTTGTCGTTGACAAAGTTTGTCAGAAG
>JARRLM010000090.1:2406-8638 GCA_037386985.1 Acidobacteriota bacterium
ATTCGGTTTCAACGCCGACACTGCCGCCTATGAAAATCTTGTCAACGCCGGAGTTATCGATCCTACCAAGGTCACCCGGACTGCGCTCCAGAATGCTTCCTCCATCGCTGCCCTGCTTCTGACCACCGAAGCCCTGATCAGCGAAATCAAGGAAGAGGAAAAAGCCCCCCCAATGCCTCCGGGCGGCATGGGCGGCGGCATGGGTGGAATGTATTAAAATTCACTCACCCAAAAGTACTTTCCAGGGGCACGAGATATTCGTGCCCCTTTTTTTAGTTCTGAGTTCTAAGTTCTGAGTTCTGAGCTTGAAGTTTGGAGTTTGGAGTTTGAAGTTGAAGGAAATAGGCAATTTGTCATTCCATCACTTGCTTTTTTTATCCTCGACGGTAAGATAATCGGGCCGTGCAAACCGTTGCTAAAAGTACTTTCGGATCCATATTACTGCTCGTAGGATTGTCGCTGGGGACGTTGTTTTTCCGCCTCGGTTCGCTTCCGCTGTCCGGATCGGACGAACCCCGTTATGCCCGAATCGCGCAAGAAATGCATGACCGGGGAAGCTGGGTAACCCCCACTCTGCAGGATACTCCCTGGCTTGAAAAGCCTCCTCTCTATTACTGGCTGACAGGGCCCTTCTATTCCCTGTTTGAGACAAATGAGACCGCCGCGCGCTTCGGCCCAGCTCTGTCCGCACTCATAACGGCCCTGGCGATCTTCTGGCTGGGTACGACGCTCAGAGACAGGGCGGCCGGCCTTCTTGCAGCCTTGATTCTATCTACAAGCCTTGGATTCATCGGTTACGGCAGAAGCGCATCCACCGATATGCCGTTCACGTGTTGCCTGACCCTGGGATTGGCTATTCTGGCCTCAGCCGTGAAGAAAGACCCGGGAGCTCTGAAGGTCCTTGCCGCTTACATATTTCTGGGATTGGCTGTGCTGGGAAAGGGACCTGTTGCCATAATTCTGGCGATTGGCATCGGCCTCCTATTCTGGTATCTCAATGAACACGGAAAGATACTGTCCCGATGGCGGATTGCAGCAGGTGTTCCCGTTTTATTGTTGGTATCCGTCCCCTGGTTCTGGCTGGTCTTCAACCAGAACGGCTACTCATTCATCACCACATTTTTTGTAAACCAAAATATCGCTCGCTATATAACGGAAATTCATCATCATTCCCAGCCTTTCTACTACTATATCCCCGCTCTTGCAGCCCTGTTTTTTCCCTGGAGCGGCTGGCTGCCTTTTCTTTTTATAAAATCTCCCATGCAGGGACTCCGGAATTGGAGGAATTGGAATCCTGTGATGCTGTTTCTCACCTGCTGGTTTATTTTCCCTCTGCTTTTCTTCTCCTTGTCCGATTCCAAGCTTGCAGGATACATTCTGCCCTCTCTTCCGCCGTTGTCATTAATCCTGGGATTGCGGATTTCCGTATGGATGGAAAACAGGGTCCGGCCTTCTACCCTGCGTACCAGTATGGTTTTCAACCTGGCATTCTCATTGACAATGGCCGTAGCCGCTCCGATCTGTTTCGAGGTATTTTACGGCGGAAACTGGAAGACCGGATTGATGCTCTCCCCGGTTCTTTTGCTCCCCGCATGTTTGGCGGCTGTATTCGGATTTCGAGGCCACTGCGGGAAAAGCATCCAAGCGACCTTACTGCATGGCTTCCTGATCGTCATCGCCGCCACCCAGTTCGCATTCCCCGTCTTGGCAGATTATCTTTCCACGAAGAGCCTGGCGCAAATCTCCCTGAATGTAAGAAAAGCCGAAGAACCTATCATTACGTTCGGATATACGGATCACACACTCCACTATTACACCGGCTATCAAGTCATGGGAAAAGTGGAAAATCCTTTAGCCTTGCTGAAATTTTCAGAGGAGTATCAGAATCTTCTGATAGTGACGAAGGAAAAGAAGATCCGTGAATTCAACTTTCTAGAGGGATTCTCCTTCGAAATTCTGGGCGAGCAGGGGAATTTCCGGTTGCTTCGCATGTCGCGAAAATAAGGATCTATCGCAGAATCGTTCTCGCTAAGCGATCCCGACGAAGGCGGCCGGAAGCATTTGACTAAAAAAGGATGCTCCTGTAACCTGCAATTCCGGTAAAGTTATGCTGAAACTGTACAACTCATTAAGCAACACGGAGGAAGAATTCCACCCTCTCGAGGAGGGTGTCGTCCGGCTCTACACCTGCGGCCCGACTGTGTATGATTATGCCCATATCGGCAATTTTCGCACCTTCGTGTTTCAGGACCTCCTGCGCCGATACCTCCGTTATCGCAACTACACCGTCACCCACGTTATGAATATCACCGACGTGGATGACAAAACCATCCAGAACGCCAGAGAGCAGGGCATGAGCCTGAAAGACTATACGGCCAAATACACTGAAGCTTTTCTTGAAGACAGCCGGGCCCTCAGGATCGAACCTCCGGATATCATGCCGCGGGCAACTGAGCATATACCGGAGATGGTGGATTTGATCCGCAGGCTGGAAGAAAAAGGCTATACGTACCGCAAGGACGGTTCCGTCTATTTCAGCATCTCCCTTTTCAAGGAATACGGCAAGCTCAGCAAGGCCGATTTTACCGGCGCAAAAGCCGGGGCGCGCGTTGATACCGACAAGTACGATAAGGAAAACGCGCGCGATTTTGTTCTCTGGAAAGCACCCAAAGAGGGAGAAGATTCCTGGGATACAGAAATCGGTCCCGGTCGGCCGGGATGGCATATCGAGTGTTCGGCAATGAGCATGAAGTATTTGGGAGAGACTTTCGACATTCATTGCGGTGGGGCGGACCTTGTGTTTCCTCACCATGAGAACGAAATAGCCCAGAGCGAATGCGCCACCGGCAAACCCTTCGTCCGCTACTGGATCCATCCGGAATTCCTGATCGTCGAAGGAGAAAAGATGTCCAAATCCCTGGGGAATTTTCATACCCTTCGCGATCTGCTGTCGCAGGGGCATTCCCCGGAATCAATCCGTTATCTTCTCCTGTCGGTCCACTATCGCAAACAGCTCAATTTCACAGCCGACGGATTAAAACAGGCCCAGGCATCCATACAGCGGCTGGAAGATTTCCTGATTCGGGTTAAAGAATTCGCAAAACCTGAAGAATCCTCTGCCGGATTCAAGAAAGAGGTCCTCAAAGCCAGGAATCATTTTATCGAAGCGATGGACAACGACCTCAATACCTCGGCAGCCCTGGCAGTGCTGTTTGAATTCGTCCGCTACAGCTACCAGCAGGACAGCATGAAAGCTTTGTCGGCAGGCGACGGGCAGATCGCCATGGAATTCATTCACGAAATCGACAGCGTTTTCAACATCCTGGCGCCACAAAGCGAGGAACTCCTGGACAGCGAAATAGCCGAGCAGATTGATGCCCGCCAGGCTGCCCGCAAACGCAGGGATTTTGCAGAAGCGGATCGAATCCGCGACTGGCTGGTGGAAAAAGGCATACAACTCGAGGATACTCGAGGCGGAGTTAGGTGGAAAAGAATTAAATAGTTCTGAGTTCTAAGTTCTGAGTTCTGAGTTCTGCCAAGTTAGTCCATCGATAATCTTCAATTTTCAATTAAATAATCCCCTTACATCGAAATAAGAATCGGTGATGAGACACATCCTGTTTATGGTTTCTCCACACCTGCTTCGCGGACTCAAAGGGGAACGTATCGCCTGCCGGTTTCTGATGCGCCGGGGCTTCGATATCCTGGCCCGGAGATATCGAAGCGGTTCAGGTGAACTGGATATCATTGCATTTGAAAAAGACACTCTTGTTTTTGTCGAAGTAAAAACCAGGAGTTCCCTGCGTTTCGGCGAGCCGTGGGAATTCGTCGACTGGAGAAAGCAACATATTATCCGGCGCACAGCAGAGGAATTTATCGCCGCCCATAAAATGGACATGTACACCTATCGTTTCGATATAGTTTCGGTCGTGATCCCGAAGGGATCAAAGGTGGAAGTAAGGCTTTTCCGAAATGCCTTTTAGATTTCCGGTTCAGGGTTCAGGGTTCAAGGTTCAGGGTTGTTGGTTTGCCCAAATATGCAGGAAATGGGAAACTCTGCCCTTCAGGGAATGCCTTTAAAGTGGCAGAATCGGGAACCTGGACAGCCTGCTAAGATAATATTGACCGCAGAGAAATGCTTTGTTAATATCCTCGCTATATCCGACGAGAGCGGGAATAACTCAGTGGTAGAGTGCAACCTTGCCAAGGTTGAAGTCGCGGGTTCAAATCCCGTTTCCCGCTCCATCTAACATAAATCTCAACAACTTAGAGCAACAAAAGAAGCCGAGACACAAAGCTGCTTTGGGATCGGTTGCGTCCGGGCTGCGGATTCGGAAATGAACCTCGGTTAAGATTCCCCTTTTGTAACTTCACACAACGGGTCTTGGGAGTTATGAAAAAATTTGCTTTTCTAGGTAGCCCGTTATAGGTCATTCGAAGTCATTATTCACTTCAAACACCGCTTGCATCTTGGACACCTTTCTGTATCCTGAACGTAGACATGACCAGGCAATGTATGGAAAAGGGGACGGACAGTCTCAAACGGAAAATAGCGATCGTATCATATCCGCGCTTAAATGAAATCGATCGCGCCTGGTTTGAGACGATCCGCCTACGACATGACCCGCAAGCTGAATTGATACCAGCACACTTAACCCTCCTGTTTCCCGTAATCGCCAATATCGAATTACTGTTAAGCCATGCGGGGCACTGCGCCGCGGTACACCATATTTTCGACATCAGAATGACTCGAGCCCAACCCTACCGTGACCACATGAACAGCCGGAGCTGCGTATTTATCCTGCCTACGACGGGATCGGAGAACATCACCTCACTCCATGATTGCCTGTACAGCGGCGAGTTCCGTGGAGATCTGCGAAAGGATCTTCCCTACCAGCCTCATGTTACCGTAGCCAGGAAAAGCAGGTACGTCGAGTGCGCTGCCCTGGCGTCCAGCCTGAACGACAGGGGGATAGATATACCAGGTCGGCTTGAGACAATAAGCGTGATAGCTATCCAGCCCGCCTCGATAACTCCGTTGGCAGAGTTTGACCTGGGACGTCCTATGGCGGCATTTTAGGACGGCCCCAGTCGGCTAAAAGGAAAAGAATCGTGTTGTCCCGACTTCCCATAGCGGCCTTATAATGAGATCTGCAACTCACGCATGATTTCCCGGAACCACGGGCTGCTGGAGTTTTTTACTAAGGTTCATCACTTGTGAAAGGAGTGTAGTGATATGACCAAATGGCAGGATTTACTGGAAAAATATGGCAAGCCAACGCCTTGGCCTTATCCTATTCGCTACGATAAAGAACAGGAAATCGTCACAGATATCCTGATTATCGGCGGGGGTATCGCCGGTTGCTGGGCGGCTATCAGCTCCGCCAGAACCGGCGTTAAAGTTGCGATGGTGGAAAAGGCGGATACCATCAGGAGCGGTGCGGGAGGTCCCGGCTGCGACCACTGGTGTGTCACACCGGCCAATCCCCATTCAAAGGTTGACCCCGATGACTGGGCTAAGCGGCTTGTCGAGCATCCGGTTCATGCCGGCGATCCGCCGACAGAACCGTTGCCGGTTTCCTACGCCAATGGCATCGGCACCCAGATTCAATGCCGTGAGGATTGGGATACGCTACTTGAAATGGAACAGATGGGTGGCAAGATCCGGGATACCGACGACGAATACGTCGGAGCCGAAGGACGTTATGATGACAAGTTGATGTTCTCTCCTCGCATGAGCCCCAAACATGCCACCGAGGTAACCGTCCGCGTATGGGGAACAACCTTTAAACCCGCCTTGAAGAAAGAATGCAAGCGGCTTGGCGTCATGATTTACGACCGTGTCATGGTTACCAGCCTGCTGACGGAGGGAGGGATCCAAGGAGCCAGGGTAATCGGGGCCACGGGCTTTAACGACCGCACAGGCGAGTTTATGATCTTCAAGTCGAAGGCCTCCGTTCTGGCTACCGCCGGCAGTAATTCACTCGGGTTCCTGAATACCGAGTTGGCCGGTTACAACACTTTCCCCGGCTCCCGGACCAAGACCGGAGACGGCGTTGCTATGGTCTGGAAGGCCGGCGCCGAGCTTACTCTAATGGAACAGACTATGCCGCATGGGCTCGGCACCGGGCTCAAGCATACCTGGTACGGCGGTGCCAGCGACGCCAGTTTCGAGAATATCCAGCAGGTCGACGCCAACGGCAAAAAGCTGCCCTGGCCTTTGCAGGGATGG
>JARRLM010000091.1:0-6224 GCA_037386985.1 Acidobacteriota bacterium
ACAAGGGGACTGCACTCCAATCGATACGCAGACTACCGGAGAGGATGCGGGATCCATTCTCTACACCGGGGGCACGACCGGAACTCCCAAAGGTGCGGTATTGACCCACCGCAACCTTCTCTACAGCGTATTGAATGTCGCATACCACGAGAGGCTGGTTCCGGACGATGTCGGCGTCTGTTTTATGCCGTTGAATCACGTTTTCGCTCAATGCCATATTATGAACACTTACTTCGGCAACCGCGCCACGCTCGTTCTGTTCCAGGCCTTCGACATGGATAGAGTCGTGGCTGCAGTAGCACAGCACAAAGTGACCCGATTCTACGCGGTACCGACTATCTTTATTCGTATACTCAACGCGATGGAAACAAGGCAAAAGCTGAAAACCCTGCGATACGCGTTTTCAGGGGGAACGAGCATGCCTTCGGAAATTGTCCGGCTATGGATCGAAGCATTCGGCATTCCGATCCATGAGGCGTACGGTATGACGGAAGCCGCTTCGTGCGTCACCTTCAACCATCTCTTCCGCCACAAGATCGGTTCCATCGGGACTCCGGCAGGAATTGTTGAAGTCAAAGTCGTGGATACAAACGATAATGAAGTCAAGCAGGGAGATCAGGGAGAAATCGTCGTGAGAGGCCCGAACATCATGAAGGAGTACTTCGGGCAGCCTGATGAAACTGAGGTAGCCCTTCGCAACGGCTGGTTTCATTCGGGAGATGTCGGCCTGTTCGACAGTGAAGGCTATCTATACATTATCGATCGGATCAAAGACATCATCATTACAGGAGGGGAAAACGTATACCCCAAGGAAGTGGAAGACCTCCTGCACCATCATAAAGCGGTGAACGAGTGCGGTGTTGTGGGATTGCCTCACCACGAATACGGCGAAGCCGTCACTGCATACGTAACGCTGAAACCTGGAATGACAGCCGACGAAAAGGAGCTGATCGCATTCTGCAAGGAAAGAATAGCCAACTACAAAGTTCCTAAAGCAATCCATTTCGTTGCGGACCTGCCCAAATCATCCCAGGGCAAGATTCTGCGCCGCGCGCTGAGGAAATAAGAACACACAGCAGAGATGCATAGTAGAATCAATAAAAAAGGGAGAGTGCACTTGAGAATAATAGTCGGCATGAACGGAACCACCGGAGTCATCTACGGTATTCGACTGCTCCAGGTTTTGTCCGATATTGATGGCACTGAAACATACCTCGTTATTTCCCGGGCATGCGAGCAGACCATCAAAATCGAAACCGATTTCAGTATAGAAGAAATAAAGGGATTAGCAACATACGCCTATCCTGTGGAAAATATTGCAGCCTGTCTTGCCAGCGGTTCATTTTTGCATGACGGCATGATCGTTGCGCCCTGCAGTATGAAAACGCTCTCAGCCATCGCCCATTCCTATGCAGACAACCTGCTGAGCAGGGCGGCGGATGTGACCCTTAAGGAGCGCAACCGTCTTGTGCTTATTGTCAGGGAAACTCCTCTGCACCTGGGTCATCTAAAAAACATGGTTCGAGTAACGGAAATGGGCGGGATCATTATGCCTCCCGCCCCGGCTTTTTACCACCAACCCAGGACAATCCAGGATATAGTAGACCACACGGTCGGCAAAGCCCTCGACCTGCTTCACATCAGGCATGATTTGTATCGCAGATGGTCCGGAACAGATGAGTAACACCAAACCAGTCCAGATATATGCAGGTGTCGGGCGCACCAAAGTGAGTCTCTCTGCACTATTGATCGGCGACGACCTTCTCGTCCGCCTGTCCAACAGGCGGGAGCATATCGGCGCGGTTGCCCTGTCGGAATACAATTACGGGGAGAAACGGGCTTCCACTTCTGTCCTCACCCGCTTCGGCCACAGGGACGATACAATCGCTTCCATGGCTGCCTATGAAATCTGCAGGCGCTTTAAAGGACCCGTCTGTGCCATAGCCGGCATCCACGTGGACAACATTACAAAGGAAGAAATCGAACAGATCGTAAAAAACTGCAGAACCCTGATTGACAGGTACATACAAACGCTGTCATCCGTCGCTCGTGACGGATGAATTCGAGGCACGAATGCGGCGGCGAAAAAAACGAACAGCCGCTTCAGTACCGGGCAGCAAAATCGAACCTCATTCGGATTCCCTAGCGACCATGGATCATTCCATACACCAGACACGACTCACAAAGAATTATATTATACATAATACAATATATTCAGATTTATATTCTTGACATTACATATATATGTGAATATTATTCTGATATTAACATTTTGGACAGAATAGATGGCAGAGCAGATTGATGCTATCAGTTTAAAAATATTGAAGATTCTCCAGGAGCGGGCGCGCATCCCGAACGTCGATGTGGCCCGCAAGGTGGGGCTGGCCCCATCGGCAGTTCTGGAACGTATCCGGAAGCTGGAGAGCCAGGGTTTTATCGATGGCTATGAAGTACGCCTGAATCCAGAACGATTCTCCCGCAGTCTGGTTGCCTTCATCATAGTAGGCATCCGAAAGTTGACTGATGAAAAGGCCGTCGGCAGGCGGCTGGCGGGAATACCGGGAGTGCAGGAAGCGCATTACATCACGGGAGAAGATTCCTTCCTGATAAAAATAAGAGTCGCGGATAATCAGGAACTCGGCCGTTTCATTCGGGATGAGATTGCATCCATCGACGCCGTTGTTTCAACACGAACATCCGTTGTTCTTTCCACGTACAAGGAGACGGCAAAGATACCTATCGATGAATAATGCACGGAATCATTGGAGCAGAAATGGACCCTGGATCACATAGTGAAAAGACGGCAGAAACAGAATCGGCGGCGACAGGACGCACAGTGGAGGCGTAAAGTGATTAAAATCAACGAACACTATTTAAAACTGCAGTCATCCTACCTGTTTTCCGAGATTGCAAAACGGGTATCCGCATATCAGGAAGCGCATCCCGACGAGAAAGTCATCAAGCTGGGAATCGGCGATGTCACCCGCCCCCTGCCTGAAGCCTGTATTGAAGCCTTCCACAAAGCGGTGGACGAAATGGCTGCGACCCGGACATTTCGCGGATACGGCCCCGAACAGGGATACGGCTTCCTGCGCGAAAAAATCGCCTCGGAGGATTTCCGGGCCGGGGGGGCGGATATTTCCGCCGACGAGATCTTTGTCAGTGACGGGGCGAAATGCGATACCGGCAATATCCAGGAAATATTGGCCGCCGACATCAAGGTCGCCATTCCCGATCCCGTGTACCCGGTCTACCTCGACACGAATGTCATGGCGGGCCGCACCGGCCGCTTCGACAACGGCCGGTACGACGGAATCGTCTACCTTGAAGCGACCCGGGACAATGCCTTCGTTCCCGATCCGCCGAAAGACAAGGTCGATCTGATCTATTTATGCTTCCCAAACAATCCCACCGGAGCGACCGTTACAAAAGCCCAGCTCAAAACATGGGTGGACTACGCAAGGGAAAATAGAGCGCTCATACTTTTCGATGCAGCCTACGAAGCGTTTATCAGGAACGATTCCCTGCCCCGGTCCATTTACGAAATTGAAGGAGCCAGGAAAGTCGCGCTCGAATTCAGAAGCTTTTCCAAGACTGCGGGATTCACCGGAACCCGATGTGCCTACACGGTCGTCCCCAAATCCTGTATGGCCTATACGGCAAGCGGCGAAGCGCGTCCGCTACATCCCCTCTGGAACAGGCGGCACACCACGAAATTCAACGGCGTCTCCTATCCGGTCCAGCGGGCGGCGGAAGCCGTCTACAGCATGGAAGGTAAAACGCAGATCAAGGCGCTGATAGACTATTATCTTGCCAATGCCGTTTTGATACGGAATGAGATGACGGCTCTCGGGTACGAATGCATCGGCGGGGACAACTCGCCCTATATATGGATTGACGGGAAAACGGATTCCTGGGCGTTTTTCGACAGGTTGCTGGAAAAGGCGGGCGTAGTCTGCACTCCGGGGGCGGGATTCGGAAGGTGCGGCGAGGGGTATATCCGCATCAGCGCGTTCAACGACCTGGAGAACGTCGAGGAGGCGATGCAGCGAGTCAAACAGGCGCTGAATGCGAGTTAAGAAACTTCTAAACTTTTAGCGCAAAGAATGAAAAGAGTGCAAAGGCGCAAGGACGCAAAGATTATATATATTTTTTATTGCGTCTTTGCGTTAATTTTTCAGAAAGGCACGACAGTCAGGAGGCAAACGCACCATGCCAATGTCCGAATCATTTGAAAACAGGCTTTATCCCGTCATCCAGGATATCGTCCGTTACTTCGGCACGCCTTTTCACATTTACGATGAAACCGGTATCCGTGAAACCGGGCAAGCGCTGAAGAGAGCCTTCTCCCAACTGGCGGACTACAGGGAATATTTTGCGGTAAAAGCCCTGCCGAATCCTACCATTCTCGAGATCATGAAGGATCTGGGATTCGGTTTCGACTGCAGTTCCATCCCCGAACTGGTCCTGGGACGGAAGGCTGGAGGGCGCGGCATGGATATCATGTTCACGTCCAATAACACTTCGAGGGAAGAATTTCTCGCGGCATCGCAAGACGGGGGCTGCATACTTAATCTGGACGACATTTCCCTCATTCCCAAAGTTCCCCAGATGCCTGAATTGGTCTGTTTCCGATACAATCCGGGGTCGAACCGGACAGGCAACAGCATCATAGGCAACCCGGAAGAATCAAAATACGGGATCACGGACGCGCAGCTCCCGGATGCTTATAGAAGTGCCAAAAAGCTGGGTGCCCGCCGGTTCGGTCTGCACACCATGCTGGTATCGAACGAAATCAACCATACATACATGGTGCAGACAGCGGCAATGCTGCTCGAACTGATCGAGCACATCGGGAAAGAACTGGATATTCGTTTTGATTTCATCAATATCGGCGGCGGGTTCGGGAGTCCCTACCGGCCGGAAGACAAGCCGTTGAATCTGGAAGCGATGGCGGCGGAAATCACCGATCTGATGTTCGGTTTTGAAAAGCGCGTGAGGTACATACCCAGGCTTTATACCGAGAGCGGACGTTACATGACGGGTCCCCACGGTGTTCTAGTAACCCGGGCTATTAATCGAAAGGATATCTACAGGCAATATATCGGAGTCGATGCCTGCATGTCCTCCCTGATGCGTCCCGGCATTTACGGCGCCTATCACCACATCACCGTTGCAGGAAAGAACGCGTCTCAAAATCCAACAACCGTCGACGTGGTCGGCTCTCTATGCGAAAATAACGACAAGTTTGCGGTTCAGCGGACTTTACCCGAGATTCAGGACGGGGATATCCTGTGCATACACGATACCGGCGCTCACGGCCACGCCATGGGATTTAATTACAATGGCAGGCTGCGGCCGAAGGAATTGTTGCTGACAACGGAGGGATTGGTAAAGCTCATTCGCAGAGCTGAAACCATGGAGGATCATTTCGCAACCTTCAATTTCGAAGAAAAGACATTGTTGCTTCCCAAAACATAACCGAGGACAATTATTGAATGAACGATAAGAACATTTCGCCTCCCGATTCCACCCAGGCACCTGAGGACGAAACCAACCTGTTGGACTCCGATTCGGGAAATCAGGAGGGTCCTCCCTCCCGCCCCCGGAAACAATGGAGAGTCGGAATTGTAATCTCATGGCTCCTGATTCTTGCAGCTGTCGCAATAACGCAAATACCACGGTACCGGCAGGATCTGCAGGCGACACAGCCCGGCTTCACACAGGACCTGACCATGCAGATGATGGGAAGATACGTTGTCGGGATGAAGAGTGTTCTCGGAAACTCTCCGGCCGTGGATCTCAGTGTTCCCCAGATTAACAAGGCATTACAAAATTCCGACAATTCTCGGAAGGATCTTTTCTTCGTTCCAATTCTGATGGAATTAACAACACGCGAAGAGGCGCTGACCATGTTGGAACAGATTGTCGCCGAACCTTCCAACAAGGATATAGCACAGGATGCTCCCCTGTTTTTACAGTTGTACCGCCAAGGCAGCGCCTCGCTCACTCAAGAACAATACCGGTCTATCGAGCGCTATGGTTGGATTGGAAAGCTGGCTCTCAGCCAGGATAAGCCACCTTCGGATCCATTAAGGCGTTCTGTAATCAGTTCCGCGCTGCAGACCTTTGTCGCCGCCGTCGTTTTTATAATGGGATTGCTGGTTGCTTTTGCGGCCGGTCTGATCTTACTCATAATTGCAATCGTCCTCTTGGTAAAAAAA
>JARRLM010000092.1:0-6218 GCA_037386985.1 Acidobacteriota bacterium
CCCCCTCCTTGCGAATGCTCGCATTCGGAGGAATCCCCCTCTTTTATGCGCGCAACAAAAAATTTTTTTAGCAGGGGCAGTCATATCTTCCTATTGTCAGCTCAGATTTTCCCTTCCTACATCTCCCCAATCCCATTATAATGAATCTACTCCTGTACCATTGAGTAATTAAGAATTATCACATGCAATAGGAACACATAAATGCCCAACCCTAAAAGCATCCTCTGCACCACAGCCTGCCTAAATTTACCTGGGAGTCTGTCCGAGAAATAGCTTTCAGCAAGACTTTTCCCGATTTTAGCCGACTCTTACTTTTCCACAATTCTTATCTTGTTACTCTTTCGAAGTTTGATTTTTCTATGTGGTAAATTCGGAGTCAATATAGCCATACTCCATGGTTCCAGTGGAGTATTTAACTGTAAATAAGGCGATACATCTTCAAAATATTGTGCGTCGCGCACACCAGTGCCCACTCCGCCTTAACCTTTTCAATGCCTCTCATTAGAAACCGTCTATAGCCTCTCGCATGTTTAATTTGACCAAATACCGGCTCGACGATCGATTTTCGTGCTGCATATATATTTGCACCAGCTCTGGTCTGGAGTTTCCGATTCATTCTTTCTACTCGAGTCGAACCCCTAGGCAGTGGACCACGTTTACATGTTTCCCTTGGTTGCCCGTGTTTTTGTCGATGCGTTGCTACGTATCCATCAATCTTCTTCTTTTCGAGATATTTCAAATTCTGTTCAGAACAATAACCGCTGTCGGCCAGAAGTTCTTTCGGTTTCTTTCCGGATTGTTTCTTAATAATGCCTACCATCGGTTCCATCTGTTCGCGGCGGACTTCATCCTGATTGTCTTTTCCGTGAATAAAATCGACGCCTTTGACAGCGGGAAGTTTCCCGGTGGTTTTCAGAATATATTCTTCTTCATCAATACCCCAGGGAGCCCACATCTGTCCCGAGAGGATTTTTTTGCCTACCATGTCCTGTAGATATTTATACAGAGCCACAGCTTCGGGAGACGCGTCCGGATTATCCAGCTTTTTATAGGAAGTTTGTCCGAAACCGCTGTCAACGCCGGTACCTGAAACCAGGACGAGTAGCAGAATGACTGATTTTCCCATGGCTGATGAATCCTGTTTAACGAGTCATTGTGGTGACTGTCACTGAAATATTTTTCTGATTTCAGACCACAGAGAGACATGTAGTTGATAGAAGCCAGCACCGACATGAGATACATTAAGCCGATAAGCTATTTGAAAATATTACCCATCAAACTATAAACATAAGTCCTAAATCATATTCTCCCCTGCATCTTTCTGACTATGAATTACCGTGAGTTTTCAATAGATGCATACGAAGACTTGATCAGCTATGCGTGTTGTACTGTTTCCCCCATGCTTTGGCGAATTCAGGATAATGCCTAAAGAAAGCCTCTTTCACGTCTTCAGGCACTCGATTCACAGGGCAGGATAAATTGTAGCAGCGTGTGCACATTGTTCTCAGTACTGTCCAGGCCCATGCCAAGAGTGCCCAGCTGGTAATTCCCAAGAGTAACCATTGTTGACTGAGGATGAAGAAAGGGATGTAAAAAAGAAAGAGTACAGCCACATATAGAAGCCAGATAATCTTTTCGACTTTCTTTGCTGGATGCGGATTAAACTTGGGGAACTTTGGAAGTCCCCAATTAGCGTGGCATTTTAGGGTAAATCCTTTCTCCGCATAATGAGGACAATGTCGACATAGAATGAGAGCTTCAAGATAAACAAAAAATATCGCAGCTAACAGTATCCAGATACCCAAGGCGATCCAAAATGCCCCGATAACCATTCCGGCAATAAACGGGATCAGCCAGCTGATGAATAAAATCCCAAAATCGATCAGGTCTTTTCGTGTATGAACGCAAAGTAGCTTGCCCTCAATTTCGCATCCAGCACACGTCTCACTCTCACATGCTGCTGCTGTTACGTCGGTGGATTGTCGCATTGAGATATGGCCTCCTTTAGGATTCAATGAATATGCTGACGTCTTATATTCGTGAAACTTGGGCTATTATAAAGGATCTTACTCCTGTCGGAATTGAAAAAGGAAAATTCTTGCCCAGTATAAATTAGTCTTTGGATTCCAGGCTTGGATAGTTAAATACGAAATTGTGATTTTCAGCCGATTTCGTAAATACCGTTCAATTAGGGTACAAGTTTTATCGTATCCCATCCTTGGAAATGAATTCCTTCATAGGTGTAGCCTTCCAGCATGACCAACTCTTCTTCCCGATTATGCGTATCATCATCCGGAACACCGCAGTCCTCGAGCGTCAGGTGAATTACAAGCTATCACTTCTAAATCGTGGAATTACAATGCGTTGCCGTATTTCCTACTTGTAGGGAACAAAAAACGCCGGTATGGGAAATTACTCTGAGATGATACTGAGTACTCTCACCCATTTTCCCCGTACCATGATTTATTGGATTGTTAAGTGGTATCTGTTCTATCATGTGGCCGGACCCAGCAACTGGGAGCGTCGTGTATGCGCAGTACCGCTGTCTTACAATGATGACGAAACGATTCTGCCGATAGAAATCTCAACTTCGATCGGGTATGCTGTGCACAGTATAACCGGTCGAAGTTGCCTTAAGCGTGAAGTTGCTGGGTGTATTTTTTCTAAAATTAACCCAGATTGAAAAATGGGTTCGAAGAATCATGGCTCTGGTTTTTATCGGTGCGGGTGTATATCTGCTGCTTAAAAACATCATCGGATTTTAAAAATGTCGGTGAAAGTGTTAATCAGGGTCTGATAGAGCGCTTTGATACAGACCGCAACGCAAATAATAATGATATATTTTAATTAACGAGTTGGCGTCGAATCGCGGATTTCTTATATAAAGGATGAATACCCACATACAGGTGGACGCCATTGGGGAACGTAATTTAACTACCCTGAGCATGCATTATGAAAGACTGCTGTGATGATGGTTGCACCATCGACACTCTTCTCGTAAGACAGAGAGGAACACTGCGTATTGTGCTCGCCGTCAACGGCGTTATGTTTTTGGTGATCGCAGCAGCGGCTCTTTACAGTAAATCCACTGCATTACTTGCCGACAGCCTGGATAATCTTGGGGATGCTTTGACTTACGGCCTTAGCCTGTATGCCGTTTCTAGGGGTTCAATAGTTAAAGCCAGGGTGGCGCTTTTCAAGGGGTGCCTGATATTTTTGGCTGCATGTGCCGTTGTTTCACAAATAGTCTATAAATTATACTTCCCCGAAGTTCCTATCTTCGAAGTCATGGGATCATTCAGCATTCTAGGGCTTGCCGCAAATTCCTTCTGTCTTTATTTGCTTTGGAGACACAGACATGAAGATTTGAATATGAGTTCTGTTTGGGAGTGCTCGCGAAATGATATTGCGTCGAATCTGTCGGTATTCATTGCAGCCGGAGGGATCTGGCTGACCGGTTCCATTTGGCCGGATATCGTTGTAGCTCTAAGTCTTTCCCTGCTGCTGATACGGTCTTCTTTTCGAGTCCTATCTTCTTCCATTATTGAACTCCGGAAGACAATCTAATATTTAACCCGGATTATTCATGAAGCTTCTACTGCGGCGGCACAGAGGACCATGTCTACTGCGTTGCGCTCCCTCAGACTCCTCGACATACTGTCAAGTGTGCCTCCGGTGCCCTCGGTCGCAAGCCTCGTATCCACGCCCATCTGCGCCTCCTCGTTACAAACCTTCATGAATAATCTGGGTTAAGACGGAATGTTTACGGGACTATTGTCAACAGGACCGATAAGTAGGAGACTAGCTACTATGAGCGCTTCACATGAGACGGCAAAGAGCGATATCACGGTCGGTGCGTCTTTCGCTTCGGCTTGAGATGTTCCTGCCGGTAGGCCTCAAGGAATTTCGGGTAGTCTTCTATTTTGGAAAAGTGTGTCCGCATTTCGGGCAATTGATCATCTGGATGTTATGAGCGCCTGGTTCTCTGCAGTCGTTGATCCCGACCTTTCCTTTATTGGAATGGATCATCTGCCTCTAAGCGTTCTGACGTTAGAAACATCTTCGCGACCCGGCCATAGGGCAGTCAGTATTAACCCGATGACAATTCCAACGGATACTTCGACAAAGCGATGAATTGCGATTACCCAAACCGGGTGTGAACGTGTAATTAGCATTATTACTGCAAGCGTAATACTCGAGTAACGGTAACCGCTTCTCTCTAGGCCCAGCAGAAGGCACATTAGACCAAGGACAAAAATGCCGGAACCGAAAGCAAGCAGACTTGCCCCAAAATAAACGGTCAGAATCGCACCAAGGGATGCCCCGAGGGCCGTACCGAAAAAACGTTGGATTGAGACAGTCCAGGCTGTTCCCAATGCTGACTGTGCAACAATGAGAGTCGTGATCGAGGCCCAATAAGGCTCAGGAAGTCCAAGAAAGCCTGCGGCGAAGAGAGAGACCATTCCCGCGACTGCCGTTCTTATTGAATGTTCAATCCCATTTCGTGTAAATCGCGATATAATACGTCTCACCAACTGCGCCATAGTTTCCTCCCTGTCCGCTGCTGCTAAATCCTATTCCCTTTACAATACTCTCACAATAGCATAGCGTAGTCTGCCTGAAGAAGCCTCCAAGCTATTCGGGACACATTCCACTATATGGTTTCCTCCAGGCGTATTGAGGTGTGAGTTCATCCTATACCGAAAATATTTCGCCACCATTAGAATTTCCTAAATCATTAGGTCCGATCAAGAGTGTACTGTAGTTGCTACTCCATCTCTTTTTACCTTCTTCCCAAGTAGCAGCTCTGGCAAAAACTCCAAACTATATTGTCGCAGTACAGGAAAATTATTTCGATTAAATCTCCTTCCGATCATCCGTAATACTGGGGGCAAATATATATGCGCAATTTTCAAGATTTTTACTGAACCTGGAGCAAAGCGCTGTAAAATCAAGATCTGAAATTCAACGAAAATTACCTAAGACCTCTAACTGGTCAAAATAGCTCATAAGTTATCGAAGGGGTATGTAATAATAACAAGTATGGTCATCAAGACATACAAGCAGCTTTCCATGGCCCTGACTGCACTCACCATACAATGATGCGTGAGGCAAATTACCGTATTCGGTTCGTTACTCTGATTCTATTGTCGACATGGTTTATTAGGAATTACAATATAGAAGTAATCGCTGTTTCCGTTATCACCAGAAGGCACAGATTGACAGGCCTCTTTGGGGATCTTATAGATTAGCAATCACGCGCATGGAGTGCTAATTCCAATAGATTCTATGAAGGTTTGTGAAGCCGTATAAGTGCGTCTTAATAAAAAGGAGATCTAACGATATGAAAACAAGACCTTTACATGATCGTGTGCTTCTGAAGAGGATTGAGGAAAAAGAATCCGTCAAGGGTGGAATCATCATTCCGGACACGGCGAAAGAAAAACCGATGGAAGGAGAGGTGATTTCGGTAGGGCCGGGAAAAATGATGGAAGACGGCAAGCGGTCGCCAATGGATTTGAAGGCTGGAGACCGGGTGCTTTTTGGGAAATACGCCGGAACGGAGATCAAGCTTGATGATGTGGAGTACCTCATCATGCGGGAGGAAGAGATCCTGGCGGTACTGACTGAAGGGAAATAAACAGTTCCGGGAACCAGGGGATTTCAATCGAAGGTAGAAAAGGGGTGAAGAATCATGGCTAAACAGATAATGCATGGCGAGAAGTCGCGTCAGGCTTTGTTGCGCGGTGTGAACCAGCTGGCGGATGCGGTAAAAATCACGTTGGGCCCAAAGGGACGGAACGTAATTCTGGACAGGAAGTTCGGCTCTTCCCTGATCACGAAAGACGGAGTGACGGTTGCGAAAGAGATCGAGCTTAAGGACGGTCTCGAGAACATGGGTGCGCAAATGGTGCGCGAAGTGGCGTCGAAGACCTCGGACGTAGCCGGAGATGGGACGACGACCGCAACGGTGCTGGCGCAAGCGATTTTCCGTGAAGGTGTCAAGAATGTAGCGGCGGGTGCAAACCCGATGGGCCTGAAGCGCGGGATTGAGCAGGCTGTGGAAGCGGCGGTTGTGGAGCTGAAGAAGTTGAGCAAGCCCGTGAAGGGCGAGATGATCTCGCAGGTAGGGTCGGTATCGGCGAATAACGACCAAACGATCGGTAAGATTATTGCCGAAGCGATGAAAAAGGTAGGCAAAGACGGCGTGATAACGG
>JARRLM010000093.1:0-8652 GCA_037386985.1 Acidobacteriota bacterium
GTGGAACCCAGGCGTCGTTTTATTGAAGACAATGCCCTGAACGTCAGAAATCTTGATATTTAAGCCTCAATTCCGAAGTTGAGGTGTGAAAAATGCAAATCTCTGTACATTCCAACAGGTTGCCATGATTTGTTTCAACCTTTGCGAGTACACGATTCTACAGGTGATAACGTATCGCGCCCAAAATGAATCGATATATTCAAAAACAACAATATCGGAATTGAGGTTAAGCGCTTCCTACAATGCATGAAGCTCAAGAACAAATTCCCGTGAACATAATCGATGAAATGCGCAAGTCCTATCTGGACTATGCGATGAGCGTCATTATCGGGAGGGCTCTGCCCGATGTGCGCGACGGACTCAAGCCCGTTCACAGGCGTGTACTGTATGCAATGCAGGACCTGGGAAATACGTACAATAAGCCGTATAAAAAGTCCGCGCGAATTGTCGGCGACGTCATCGGTAAATATCACCCCCACGGAGACAGCGCTGTCTATGACACTATAGTCCGGCTGGTTCAGGATTTTTCTGTCCGCTACCCGCTTATCGACGGCCAGGGTAATTTCGGATCCGTCGATGGAGACAATGCAGCCGCCATGCGGTACACCGAAGTCCGTATGGCCCGCCTTTCGGATGAACTGCTGGCCGACATCGACAAGAATACTGTTGATTTCGGCGCGAATTACGACGATTCCCTGCAGGAACCTCTTGTCCTTCCGGCCCGCTTCCCGAATCTTCTCGTGAATGGGTCTTCCGGAATTGCAGTAGGGATGGCGACGAACATTCCGCCCCATAACCTGAATGAGATAATCGATGCAACCGTACTTCTTATCGAAAACCCCAATGCCTCACTCGACGAGGTGATGGCCCTTGTCCCGGGACCGGATTTTCCGACAGCCGGATATATTTACGGGCGCAGCGGTATACGGTCCGCCTACAAAACCGGGCGTGGAAATATTCTCATGCGCGCCAAGGCGTCGATTGAAGAAATTTCCCGCGACCGGGTAGCCATTATTGTGACGGAAATACCCTATCAGGTTAACAAAGCGAAATTAATTGAGCGAATAGCCGAACTGGTACGGGATAAAAAGATCGATGGGATCTCGGATCTGCGTGATGAATCAGACCGCGACGGTATGCGCATTGTGATTGAATTGAAAAAAGATGAACCGGAGCAGGTTGTCCTGAATAACCTATATAAGATGACGCCCATGCAGTCCAGTTTTGGAATCATCCTGCTTGCCATTGTCAGAAACCAGCCCAAAATTCTGAATCTGCGCGAAGCACTTCTGTACTTTATCGAACATCGAAGGAATGTCGTACGACGGAGAACCCTGTTTGATCTGGAGAAAGCTGAAGCGCGTGCCCATATTCTCGAGGGGCTAAAACGCGCCCTGGACATTCTGGATGAGGTGATTGCCTTAATTCGTGCGTCCAAGGAACCGGCCGTCGCAAAGGAAGGATTGGTGTCCCAATTCCAGTTCAGTGCCGAACAGGCGCAAGCAATTCTGGATATGCGCCTGCAGCGATTAACAGGGCTTGAACGTGAAAAAATTGTTTCGGAATACGAAGAGATCCTCAAGCTTATCGCGCGGCTCAAAGAGATACTGGCCAATGAAAAGGTCCTGGACGGTGTTGTGGTTGAAGAATTGAAGGAAGTGCGGAAAGCCTATGGCGATGCAAGGCGAACCGAGATTCTGGAAGAAGAAGTGGAGATTTCACTCGAAGACCTGATCGCCGACGAAGATGTAGTTATAACCGTCACACACTCGGGATATATCAAGAGAACAACAGCTTCCCTCTACCGGCAGCAGGGCCGGGGAGGAAAGGGCCGTATCGGGATGACCACACGAGACGCGGATTTCATCCATCATGTTTTTGTCGCTTCCACGCACAGCTATCTGCTCGTGTTCACCAATCGAGGGAAGGTTTACTGGCTCAAGGTGTATGAAATTCCCGATGTTGGAACCGCCGGGAAAGGGAAAGCTATCGTGAATTTGGTGAATGTCAGCAAGGACGAAAAAATCGCCGATATTATTGCCGTAAAAGGTTTCGATGCCAACGAAAATGTTGTCATGGCTACACGGAACGGGATTGTAAAGAAAACAGCCCTTACCGAATATTCCAACCCCCGCAATTCCGGAATAATCGCCATCAACATCCCGGAGGATGATGAATTAATAGGCTGCAAACTCACCGATGGAAGCTATGATGTCCTGCTTGCGACGCGGATGGGGAAAGCCATCCGTTTTTCAGAAAAAGACGCCCGTGCGATGGGCCGTAAGGCACGAGGCGTCATCGGCATCCGTTTGAAAAAAGAGGATCACGTTGTTGCCATGTCCACTTTTAAGGGATCCGGACAGTTTCTTACCGTTACGGAGAAAGGTTTCGGGAAGCGAACCAGCGTGGAAGGATACCCGCGTCAGGGTCGTGGCGTATCAGGCGTCATCAACATAAAAGTCGGCAGAAAAAACGGCATGGTGAGACGATATCCGCAACACGCAGAGCCGGGCTGCTATAGGCGTCAAGTGCATCGATCTGGATAGCGAAGACATGGTTGCCAGCGTAACGGTCGTCGAAGGCGAAGAACCCGACGCTCCATCCGAAGGTTAAATACGTTGCACGTTGGAACGTTAAAAGAAATTGACTCGTTCCACGTTCAAGTCGAACATCAGACGTCTTTTTAACTTTCTACTCAGAACTTCAAACTGTTAACAGGTGAGTTTAAATGAGCGAACACCAACTTGTCCGCCGACCTGTCCACCATAGCCGAAGGCGAAGGTGGAAGGTTCGTCCCTACAGCATTTCCCTTATTTTCCTCTTTTTCCTGCCACACCAGGTGAATCACCGGTCCTGGAATTAATGAACCCGTAAAAAATTTAGGTGTCTGGAGCCTAATTGATGTAAAATCCCGGGCCGTGTCCATTAAACCCAAAATTTTCGTTGGAATCCTAATCCGAGCCGGAGAGGTTCACATAGTTGATGCAGCTCTTTGAGGGAGGTATTGAATGTCAACGGCATTGGTTATCGCAATTGCTTATTTCTTTTTATTAAGTGTCGGCGTCAGCTTTTTTCTCAGAAAAAAAGTGAAGTCGGGCAGCGATTTTGTTACAGGTAACAAGCTGGCCTGGCCCCTTGTCACGGCGGCTTTTGTACTTGCCCCCCTGGGCAGCGGGCATACTCTCAGCCTCTGGGAAGCCTCGGCGGGAATGGGAGCATCCGTATTGTGGTGGGGCATGATATCCGGCGGCATCTTCGTGCCTCTGTTTCTGCTCTGGTTCGGGCCCTGGTTCCGCAGGATGAACGTCAAAACCTTCCCGGAAGGGATGGGCAAGATATTCGGCGAGAAGATAGGATGGCTGATAGCGGCCGTTTTCCCCGCCCAGTTGATCGGTATCTGCATCGCCGAAGTTACGGCTACAGCAACAGCATTCTGGGCGCTTGGAGGGGGTAAGCTGGACTTGGCCCCTGACTGCATCCTGCTGGCCGTAGGCTTTACCATACTTTACATTATTGCTGCAGGCCTGATGCAGGTCGCCTGGATGAACCTGTTCAATGCAATCATGCTCGTTGTCGGATCATTTGCGGCGGTATTTTATACCGGTTCATGGCTGGCGGATAAAGGAGGCTGGCAATCTGTCGCCGACACATATGCGGGAGTTGGCGAAGCATGGAAGACCAGCATACTGAATTTTTCACCCGATGTTATTTTCGGCATCATGTTTCCCTGTTTGATACTTCTGGTCTTCATGTGCAGCGCATCCCAGGCACAGAACCAGCCCATGCTGCTGGCCAGATCCGAATCGGATATCCGGCGCGGGGTGTTTTGGGCTTCCTTCGTCAACAGCATGGTCACCTATCCCTGGGTTATCCTTGCTCTTGTCGGTATGTCCTTCCCCGTCATTGCATCTCTGACGGATGCAGCAAAGCTTTCCGTGCCGAAACTGGCAATAGACGCCCTGCCGCCCTGGATGGTCGGGATTTTAATGATCGCCCTTCTTGCGGCAACTCTTTCGACGACGAGTATTCTGATCCTGTCTTCGTCCCATATTATTGTTCATGATATTTTCAAGGGGGTCGTCAATCCTAAAATGAGCGACAAATCCTTCCTCTGGCTTACACGAGGTATGATTCTCGTCTGCGCCGTTCTGGTAATCATTCCCGCTCTGAAAAAGACGATGATGCTCCCGATATTTTTCTGGACATTCTCCTTTGCCATTCCCGTCTTCGGCGTTTATCTGATCGGAATGTTGTGGAAGGTGAACAGAATTGCGGCCTGGACCACTATTCTGGCAGGCTACGCTGCAAACTTCCTGTGGACGTTCGCTGCCCCAACCTGGCTGCCTGAATACCTGAGCGGCAATGTAGTCTATCCCACCACGATTGCTACGGTGCTTTTCGGCATTGTTTTGAACCTCATTCTTCCGGGAAAACCTGCATATATGCGTCAAATGAAAATGGCTGAACAGAAAGAGAATACCGGGGTGTGATACGAAAACATGCAATTATCGATAGGAGAATTAAAATGGCATGGCCGTGGAAAATTTTATTATTTCAGATATGTGTAACGATGGGATTTGCCTTGATTTTTTATATTATCTGGAGGCTGACACATCCCGGGAAAAAATGGTAGGTCGAAGAAGCAGCGAGTAGAAAGGAGGAGATTATGCAGGCATTGGATCCTACAATTGCATACTATTTATGCGGTATTATGGTGGTTCTGGCATTGATAATCGGAATCGGTGCAAGCTGGCAGCGTTCCAAGGAAAAATAACCGATTTCCGCGCGTGAGGACCGAAAACGCTTTAAATGATTCAATCCTGTGGTAAATGCAGGCTAATGGAACAGTATCTTCGATGACGGAAGACAAGTCCTTTCTTTGAAAAGTGAGGGAAGATTGGCGCACCTAAATTTTTTGAAAAACACCCCCCGAAGTTAATTCCTTATTCAATTTCTTTCAGCAGCAGGAAATCTGTGAATCATTAGGATTCATAACGGATGCTAACCCGCATTTATTGCTATGGCAGGCCGTCTATATATTAGGGAATTAGTCTAAACTATTCTGTGAAACAGGCCGATTACTTGATTGTCAGGTTCTGGTCTGCATGAACCGACAGAGTGTAAATTTGTATATATGGAATAGGCTTGTGGAGGAAGTGCAGTCTTTCAATCAGCCTGTGGAGATCGCACAATGATATCAAGTGGAAGAAAAAAAGAAATACAATCCAATAGGAGGTGTAATCCACGTCTGAAACCTGAAGATGTCCCATTTTTAAAAAGGGTGGAATTGTATCAGGGCAAGGAAATTCAAATCGTAAACATCTCCAGTGGCGGTTTGTTGATCGAAACCGAAACGTGCCTGCGGCCGGACTTTAAGATAATGCTTACGCTTGTGACGACAGAAGGCGTTTATAAACTGGATGGGACGATTCTCCGTTCATCCATTTCTTCCCTCAATGGTAAACCCAAGTACCGGACAGCAATAGCTTTCAAACAACCGTTCGAGCCTATGGATGTTTTCAAGGATGAATCGACGGAACCGGCACATGAAACATTGTCGGAGGATCCAAACTACAAGATTCAGGACAAAGCGGATGGTAATGAAGGTCAGCAGGACAGCCCTGAAAGTGAGAAGGAAAAAGATCCTGCCATTCTGACAGTCATTGCAAGCAGTTCCAATGGAGTACATGTACAGGAAAGCTTCGAACTGAACGACTGGTGATTTTTGCTGAAGATCCTTCTGACTGATATGTTTTTTACAGCCCTGAATGCATGGAACTTATTGTGAGCACCGTGCTCGGCATGCTCGAATCAGCCGCCACAATAAGAGGTTCATTAAGATATAAAGGCTCAAGTTTACCGAATGAATTCAGCTGCGGATTTCTGGAATTATATTTCCCTGGGAAAAGCTGTTACCATATTCAGAGAATAAGTTTCGACTAACATGAATGTTATCTTTGCAAGCCCTGAAGCCAGTGAAGTAAAGCTTCTCAAAATTAGATTGAGTAAGCTATCCCGGCCATCTCAAGTCGACGCATCTTCCAATGCTTCCAATGCTAAGGATATCCCCGCCGACCTGCGTTATGTACTAGTGAAACAGATCGGAGTTACACCCGAAGGTTTGTTGAACCTGCCTGAAAACGGATCCTTTCTTGGGGATATAATTGTTGTAGATGCGGCAATTACCGGAGATCGTACCCAGCAGGCTGTTAAGGATGCGGTTTCGAAGGCTCCCGGTGTGCCCATCATTCTCCTGACAGATCCGGAAGATGAAGTCTCGATAATTGATGCACTGAATGCAGGGGCTACAGACTGTATTCCCAAGACGAATAAATATTTACATAGACTCCTACCGGCGATTGAAAGAGAAATCCGACGGCGGATCCTTACTCGTGAGAAAACCGATATTAGCTCCCGTGAAGAACGGCTTCGACAGATTGTGGAAAGAGTTCCTGTCGGCCTTTCTGTCATAGCGCCCGATGGGACGTTCCTTGCTATCAATCAGGCCGGTCTCAAGTTAATGGGAGCGGCACAACTGAATCAGATTGTCGGGAAAAATTTCCTCCACTTCATCGCCCAGGAAGACCGGGAAAAAATCCTGGAATTCCTCACGACTGTCAGCAATGGAGCGAATGCCTCCATCCTGCTGGATTGGAAGGGACTGGATGGTACAGGATCCGTTATAAAACTCATCGCGACACCGATGCTTAAACAGGGTATCAGCGGTGCCGCTGTTCTCACCGGTATATATTCCACTGAAGATTTTCCTAAGAATGGAGAATCCGAGGAAGACGCACGGGAGAGTGAGGGATCACAAAAAGCTCTGCAGGAACTGGAGGTCCGGTTCAAGGAACTTCAGGAGGAGCATACTCTTCAAAAATCAAAATGGGAAGCTCTTGCTAAACAGGATGAAACTGTTCTTCTGGAGCTGGAGCGGAAGGCTCGAGAAGCGGAGGAGCAGCGTGAGGCTCTGCAAGCCACCCTCCAGGAATCCGAGGGGAAACGAACGGAGCTGGAGACTGCACTTGACGAGTTTGAAGAAAAGCGAAGACAACAGGCTGAAGATTTTGATGCGGAACGGTCCAAGTGGGAGCAAACGCGCCAGCAATGGGATCAAAAATTCCAGGAAATCGATGAGCGGCGGGCTGAGCTGGAGAACAAACTTCGGGAGATCGAAGAACACCGGAATAAGACAACGGAAGACTACAGCACGGAACGGTCCCAGTGGGAACGGATAGAACAGGAGCTGGAGCAGAGGGCTCGAGAAGCGGAGGAGCAGCGTGAGGCTCTGCAAGCCGAGCTCCAGGAATCCCAAGGGAAACGAACGGAGCTGGAGACTGCACTTGACGAGTTTGAAGAAAAGCGAAGACAACAGACCGAAGATTTTGATGCGGAACGGACCAAGTGGGAACAAACGCGCCAGCAATGGGATCAAAAATTCCAGGAAATCGATGAGCAGCGGGCTGAAATGAAAATCACCCTGCAGGAAGCCGGAGAGCAGCTGACGGCTATAGAAGCGTCGCTTCGCGAGTCTGAAGAAAAGAGAAGACAACAAGCCGAGGACTTTGATGCGGAACGGTCCCAGTGGGAACAGACACATCAGCAACGGGATCAAAAATTCCAGGAAACAGAGGAACAGCTGGCTGGACTGCAAACCTCTCTTGAGGAATCCGGGCAGAAGCAGGCCGCATTAGAGACCGCACTCAGAGAAGCGGAGGAAAACGGGAAAAAGGCAGCAGGGGAGTTTAGTGAAGAACGATCCCGGTGGGAGCAGAATCGACTGGAATGGGAACAGAGATTGCAGCAATCCGAGGAACAGCTGGCTGGACTGCAAGCCATATTACAGGGATCGGAAGAACAACAGACTGCGCTGGAAACGGCACTTCGCGAATCTGAAGAAAAGCAAAAGCAGCTGGCTGAAGCGTATGAGGTAGAACGATCCAGGTGGGAACGGAATCGACTGGAATGGGAACAGAGATTGCAGCAATGCGAGGAACAGCATGCCGCACGGCTTCAAAAAACAATCCAGGAGGCGGAAGAACGATATGACCGGATTTCTGAAGAGAGCCAATCCAAAGAGTCTCAGCTTGAAGAGCTCAGGCAAAGAGTGCAGCAGCTTAAGTCGGAAATGCAAGAACTGCAATCTGAATTTTCCAAGGGAAGGCTTGGGCATAAAAGATTGTTAGAGAACACTTCCGTTGGCATATTGCAGACGACCCTGGAGGGACGGGTATTGGATTGCAATGACACGGCTGCACGGATGTTCGGTTATGGCGGGACCAAGGAAGCAATATCACAAACGGAAGAAAATAAAGCTTTCAGTATTTACTCGTATCAGGGAGTTTTTAAGGCGCGCCTGTTGCAGGAAGGTAGGTTGGAGAATATTGAATGGTCCTCATTGGATCGGAACGGCCGGCTGATTCGATTCAGAGAAAACGCAGTTCTGGTGAAAAATCCGAAAGGGGAAGGATTTCTTGTAGAAAGAGTTCTAACCGACAGGACCCAGTTCTATATGCTTCGTGAAGAAAACAGGCGGATGGGTAAAATGGGATCTACCGCTGATTTGGTGGGTGCAGCTGTAAAGAACCTGAATAATCTGTGCGAGTCTCTGGCTCAGTGCGGCAAGCTTTTAAAGGAAGCTCCCGATGACGG
>JARRLM010000094.1:0-6803 GCA_037386985.1 Acidobacteriota bacterium
GGTGAACAACTACGATCCCGGGAAGAACATCCCCGGGATGACGAATGCGAAAAGGAATCTCTATGCCAGACTCGACGCTTCGCTCGAAGGGATCCTGTCCACAGAAGGTGTGATCATCGCGGCTCATGATCCGGTCACGGGTGTCCTGGAAAAGAGAGGAAACATCGAACAGTCCGATTTCGTGAATATTGGACAGCTTTCCAACGTACGGGTTCTGCCTCTCGGAACAGACAACTTCGGCAGGGATGTTCTGACGGAGCTGGTCAAAGCCACGGCCGTATCTCTTGAGATCGGGCTTGTCGCCGGAATCATCGCCACTCTGATCGGCCTGACGCTGGGCCTGCTGGCCGGGTATATCGGAGGATTCATGGATGACGGCATCATGTTTTTTACCAATCTCTTTACCGTCATCCCCACCTTCGTTCTGCTGATCCTGATATCGTTCAGCATCGGGCAGCAGCAGCGCGGGGCCTTCACAATCGCCGTGGTGATCGGGCTTACCTCCTGGGTGTGGACGACCCGGGCGGTGCGGTCGCAGGTGCTTTCTTTGCGCAACCGCGACCATGTAAACCTGGCGAAACTTTCCGGACATTCCACCGGACACATCGTCCTCCGCGATATCCTGCCCTACATCGCTTCCTATGTCGTCATGGCGCTGATCCTGCAGATTTCCTCGGGCATCCTGGCGGAAGCCGGTCTGTCGATCCTGGGGCTGGGGCCCAAAACCACGGAAGTATGAACCTGATGAATACGGGTCTCGATCATGTTTTCAATCCCACTGTAAGAGACTAGTTGAAATGTCCAAGGTAATTCTGGAAGTCAAAGAGCTGAGGACAAAATACGTCACCCGGTTTCGGGAGGATTTGTATGCTGTGGACCGCGTCTCTCTCGAAGTAGAGGAAGGAAAATCTCTTGGGATTGCGGGAGAGTCCGGATGCGGGAAATCGACACTGGCGCAAGCCCTTTACGGCCTACCGCAACCAGTATCCTCGCTTCATGAGCGAGTTCGGCTTCCAGGCCCTTCCGCCATTTGAGACCATCCGCACCTACGCGGAGGAACCTGACTGGAACATGACCTCCTACGTCATGGAGCAGCACCAGAAAAACAGTAGCGGTAACGCTCTGATGGTGGGACAGATGCTGGACACTTTCCGGCTGCCCGGGGATTTCGACTCGCTGGTGTATCTCAGCATGGTCCTGCAGGCCGAGGGGATTCGCTATGGAGTAGAGCACTGGCGCAGGCACACGGAGCGCGTTTCGGGCACGCTGTACTGGCAGTTGAACGACTGCTGGCCGGTCGCCTCGTGGTCCAGCCTGGACTATTTCGGCCGCTGGAAAGCCCTGCATTATGCCGCCCGCCGCTTCTATGCGCCGCTGCTGCTTTCGATTGAAGATGCACCGCCGCGCCAGTCGATCTTCCTCAGCAGCGACCTGCTGGAAGGATGGGAGGGTTCGGTGCATTGGGCCCTGACGACACTGGACGGCAGGATACTGGCATCGGGCAAGGAAGCGGCGAGTGTGGAACCCTTGAGCGTGACGGCTGTCGAAACACTCGATTTTTCCGGATACCTGGATGAGGATACCCGCCGGGAACTGGTGTTTGTCGCCGAGTTATGGCGGGAAGATCGATGCCTGATGCGGCAAACGGCCTACTTTGCTCCTGCCAAACACCTGTCTTTGGCAGATCCGCAGATCAAAGGCGATCTGACGCTGAAGGAAGATTTACTTTCGATCGAACTGTCGGCACGCTCACTGGCCCGTCTTGTGGAAATCAGTCTGACCGGTGCAGATGTGATTTTCAGCGATAACTATTTTGAGCTTCCGGCTAAAAAATTCGTTCGTGTCACGGCATCCCTGCCGACCGGATGGGATTTGGCCAGGGCCCGATCAGCGTTCAGGATACGCTCTATCTTCAACACCTATGCAGGTTGAATGATCTCTACTTTGAGAACAATTTTCCCAATTTTATGACATCTCTATACATCCGTTCTCTCCCAGATGCCTTATAGGGTTTCTATCGGCTGGTCGCTGGAGTAGGTCTTTAACCACTTCTTGAAACGCCAGTCTTTTGTCAGTCGCTTTGCGATTTCATCTCCCAGCAGCCGGTACGCATCGAACTGGTCTTCGTCAAAAAATTGATCCACGGTGGTTTCATCAGGGAAGCTTGGATTCGCCCCCTTATATCCACGGGTGCGCATGCTCATATTCTTTATCAAGGTTGTTTTTATATAGAAAATCCATCCCGGGGGCTGGGGGTCGTTCGGGCCATAGGTGAATCGTCCGGAAATATATCCGGTATCTGCAAGTTTGAGGCCTTCCGGGAATTTTACCTGGTGCTGTTTTTGGGGGATCAAATCCCCGATGGGCCGGTTAAATTTGATATGGACTTTAAAATCCTGTTCGGCCCGGTGCAGCGCATTCTGCAGATCTTCAAAGCCAAAATCTTTGTCGGCTCCTCCATCGAGAACCAGAATAAAGCGCAGCTTTCTTCGGAACAGTTCATAGAGGCCGAGATTGTCGAAGTGCCCGCCGTCACTCAGATGTACGAAAGTCGAATCTTCCCTATAGCCGGCATTGGGAGACAATTCGTACCAGCCCGCCCAGAAATGATTCATACGTGTTGGCGCGTCCAGATGGCGGGGATTGGGCGCCCAGTATCCCAGGCGGAGATTCAACAGCGCCATCAGCATGGATACGGCTCGATTCCGGCTCAACCCGCGACCGGCCGGGCCCGCGTGGGGATTGACCGCAGCTGCTGAGGCAGACACAGCGGTTGCCAGTGTGAATTCGTTGTTGCAGTATTGATCGGACCTGATCCAACCGGTGGCTTTACTTCCGGTGAACAGAGGGGAAAAGACAAAACTGTCCCCGCCGCGTTGTTTTACTTCCTTATCCGAACTGTCCACGAGAACAACATTTGTATTAACCAGGTGATAGGGTGAGCGCCGGGTGCCGGCTATATCGCTGAAGACAAATGTATTGGCTCCCGGAGACGTCCGGTTTTCATTTGTGCGGATCATGCCTTCACTCGGCATGAAGGCTTCCATCAAACGGTCTCTGTAATAACGACCGACACTGATATGATTGAGATTCACGCAATAGCCCAGAAAAACGGCAGCCAGAAGAACTATGTACAGAACCCACTGCGATGAAGCGGAATCCAGTTTGTAGGCAAAGGAGTAGGCCGAAATCGAAAGACCGTATAAAATCAGAACGGCTGCTATCGGCACTGCTGCATTAAAGGGGATCCATTCCCTGCCGCGTTGGTAAACCTTCCACAATCCGACAGCTATACCGACAACTAAAGCCCCTATTCCGCCCGAGAGGTTTATGAGCTTGCTCAAGTAAGGTACGAGCGCGACGGCGGCACAGATAGGCAGCCATTTCAGTATAATCCCATACAGTAAGTTATGCAGACGTCGCCTACGGTATTCTGTCTGGTCTTTCTGTAAAACAGTGCTTAAAGAGTAGAAAAGAATAAGCAGCAGGAACAATAATCCGAGTCCAAGCACTGCCGCCTCGAACAATTTGAACAACAGAGGCACTTCTTTCACCCAGAATTCCGGAATTTGGGCGATGACGGCATTCACCCTGTCCCGCCAGGTATCTGACTCTGTTATTAGTTGAATCTCTGTGAGTTTCGGACCGGCGACTATTACTCTGCAGGAGAACAACCAGGCGCCGGTCAGAGATATCAGCCAGCTGATGAAACGAATTTTTTTCCAGGGCCGGATTTTCTTCAGATCTTTAAGGGTCTTCAGTTTTAAAAGAGTAATGAGTCCGCATATTCCCGACAGCACAGCGACGCCAAGCCCTGTCAGCGCCCATGTATCTGTTAGCCACGGCAGGGACAATGCCGGCCCTGAGTTCATGCTGACGAAAAGTTCCTTCTGTCCTACCAGAATCAAACGCTGCATGACGGCCATAACCATAATCAGCACTGGCAGCCAGATGATGAGGTTGAGCAGAACCGCCCGCATAACCACGCCGATGAAAGACCGTATATTAATACTGTTGCTGGGTGCCAGGTAGTTTCCGTGACTTCTCAGGTAGTTGAGTTCGGGCGTCGGCAGATACCAGGATTTATCCGGATCGCCATAAGGGAAATTGCATTCCAGATCATATTTGGGGGATCTGCTGTCGAAAGCGGGATGGTTGAGGAAATAGGATAGGGATCCTCCGATATAGCCTCCGCCGGAGACGGTGGAAAGATAATCGAAAAATACGAGCAGCTTCTTAGCTGCCAGGTGTTGCAGCACGCCAAGGGAAAAGGCCGCGGACCGGATGCCTCCGCCTGAAATGGCCAATCCTGTGAGACGGTGCCGCCAGTCCGATGGTTGGCTGCTCCGGCGCCTGCTGAGATACTGCTTCCATTCCTCATGTAGAATATTTTCAATATTGTTAGATTTAAGCACTCCGCTATCCATAGAGAGTTCCTCATTCTGGTCTTACATGGCCATCACTTTCTTTTTGACGTGATCTCTGGCCAGCCTCAACTGCATGGCAAAACGGTCCTGCAGGAACCGGGTGTCCAGAGCGATGTATAGTATTCTCTCATCCAGGGGTATGTCGGCTGAAAGTATATCCAGGGAATTCATGCGGCCTGAATCGGAATTCGGGAGATGACCTGCACCCTCGCCCTGTTCTCTCAGCGGCCACTCATCATAGAGGGTATTGGTGAAATCGATAAGCTGTTCCAGAGTCAACGTATCAAGAAGCTCTCGTTCGTCAAGCCTCTGCAGTATGTGATCGTAACTTTTCAGGTAGTAGACAAGCACCGATGATGCGTGCCTGCTGTACTCGTACCATGACAGGCCTGCGACGGCCTTGTCGAATATCTTCATGGCTGCAGTGCCTAAAAACCGGAATTCCCTGCTGGCTTCACAGCCAACGCTGATGCAACAGCCGGTGTGATGGAAGAATCCCACCCGGTCGCGTCCGTCGTAGCCCCGGGATGTTTCCGCCATGGGGTGGGCAAGGCAGCCAACCCTCTCTTCACTGTCAACAAATCCCAATAACTGGCACTCCGGCATTTCGCCTTGCGCGAGATGCTTCTTCGGAACCGATCCCCCAAGAAAAAGGGAAGCGGGCCCTCTGCTTACAGCGGGCCTGTACCTGTACCCTTCATTTTTCTGTGCCGCATTCATATACCGGGGCAGGGACTGCCCTGGCTTCTCCCGGTCGTACAGTTCGAGAAACAGTTTCCTTCTTTCCGAGAATCGCCTTTCCATCTCCTTTTTTCCGACGTCCGGAAAAGAGTCCTCGTATTGTGATGCTTCAATTTTGGGATCCTTCAGAGGGTTGAAACTCCTGAACTTCATCACAACATTGTCAGGACCGAGGTATCTGTCTGAGTATCTGAGACGGTATGCGGATCTATTTCTATGGAACAGGGCCAGTCTCTCCTCCTTGGAATCCTCCATGTGCGAGTCTCCGCCTATATGGGGAAGACAGCACCTGACGCAGGAGACGGTCCTGTATTGGCACAGATTCACATCAGCGGCTCTGCCCGAGCGCATTATCTGCTGTTCCGCCTGGATTCTCTTTTCTTGATCTGCCGATAAGAACATGTTTTATGGGTACAGGAAGGTTGTTTATAATAATCTTCTGTTTAGATGAAATGACTTCGATCCCATGCCCGGAATTCCCGTTTATGTCTTTGTGCGGGAAAGCCTGTCATTCCATTATAATAATGCTCCAGGAAAATTCATCGATCCTTTTTTTACAAGGCTTTTTTGCATTTATATTATGAAGGATTGTTGTGCGGGAATATTTACGAATAGATTATTTGAACCGAGCGAGGTGTTATATGAAGAATTCCTCTTTCAGATGGACCGTCCGGGCTTCGCTAATGTGGCTCTTGATAATATCGATCGTCGCTGTTTATCCTCCCATCTGCCCTGCCGAGACAAACGAACCCTGGCCCTGGATCGGCGGGTACGATGACAAAACATTGACGCTTCTGCTTTTAGGGGATTTCAATGTTCAGAAGCGCGAGGATCCAGCGGACGCGCTCGTTCATGTCCGTGATACCTTGAACAGCGCGGATCTTGTCTATGCCAATCTTGAGGGTCTCCTGGTAAAATCCGAGGGGCCCGATAAAGACATCCCAGGCAAGGGCGGCTGGCAGCATCTTGGCCCGGAAGCTGTTCAGGCATTGAAAGCCGGCAACATACAGGCGGTCGGCGTTGCCAACAATGTCGCCTATGGCCCGGCAAATATTATGAAAAGCCTGTCCGTACTGGACGCCAATGGGATTGTTCATACCGGCGCCGGCGGCAACATAGACGAAGCGCATCAGCCTGCTATTGTAGAGAATAAAGGCGTGCGATTCGGTTTTCTCCAATACACGGCGAAATGGTATGAAGAAGAGCAAATCGCAAAGGAGAATTCTCCCGGTGTTGCGCGAGTCCTGTCGAGAGACGGTTTAACGATAGAACCGTCCGACTTGAATCGTCTGATCGACGATATACGTCGGCTTCGTCCGCTGGTTGATGTAGTTATTGTATCCAGCCATACCCGCGACGGGCAGAATCGCACCAGCCTGTCCATGCAGTCTGAAACTGCCGGTTCGACCCCGCCTCCCGACCGGGACCTGTTTTCCCCGATCCCGGTCGATCGTCGATTGATCCAAGTTGAGCCTTATCAGAAAGAACTCGCGTATGCGGCGATTCATGCAGGGGCCGATGTGGTGTTTGGCCATGGCTGTCACATGCTGCAGGCTGTTGAAGTATACAAGGGCAGACCCATTATGCACTGTCTGGGGAATTTCGCATCCGACTGGATTAGAGTAAGAAATTATA
>JARRLM010000095.1:0-8497 GCA_037386985.1 Acidobacteriota bacterium
CCTGAAGGCAATAAGACAGAAAAGCAACGAATATATGGGCCTCAATCCTTTCATCTTTCTTGTGGTAAATAGGCCGCAGAGATAAATCCATTTTAAGAGTTTTGAATGCCTGTTCGACCTCGACCAGCTGTCCATAATATTTCCAGAGCGTAGATGCGTTTTCCCCTACCAGATTCGACCTGAGAAGATACTGCCCCTCCTGTCTACGAACCTTGCGCAGTTTGTCTTTGATCAACCGGAAGCGGAATGTTTCCGCTGTGACCTTTTGATGCGGCAAAGGCAAGGATAATTCCACCAGGCGAGCGGCATTACCGGCTTCCTTCTTTGCTGCACCGATTTTCATCAATAGCCTGTCCCTATCAAGCTTTTGTTGGCTGAGCTCCTTCAATCGGTTCCAGTATCGTTTCATCCGACGGCGGCGCATTGAGCGCTCTTTTGCCTGACGGCTTGTGCTGCATGCCAGCACATACAGTTCTCCATCTTTCTTCAGAAGTTTGACGTTCAAGCTGTCGCGTACTTTTTCCCATGGCAGCGATAGCAATCGAGCTTCAAATTTATTCAGCCTCCCTTTGGGCGTCCCGACAAGATAATACACAGGTACCTTCGATTGCCGCATTTCTTCGAGCACTTCTTCCGTTGGAATGCCACGATCCATAATCCAGACACGCCGGCCTTTCCATACTGATCTTCAATCTTTTTCAGGAACTGCCTCAGCGTAGTTCTGTCGCTGGTGTTGCCAGCCATTACTTCATAGCAAAGTGGGAATCCATCTGGCGTCACCACCAGGGCAATAACAACCTGTACGCAGTCGGAACGTTTATCCCGGCTGTATCCGTAACGTCTTTTGCCTGATCCCGGAGGATCGCTCTCAAAGTAGGTACTAGTCAGGTCGTATAGCAGAACATCAAAATCTGCGTTGAACATATCCTGCCAGCGCTGCTGCAGAAAGGAGAACATTCCTTCCTTATGCTCAAGCAGTTTATCCAGACATCGATAGAGGTTTTGATAGGGCACCGTTTCACCTTCTTCGCCAAGCAGGTCCCCCATTGCGCTATTGCCATACCACTCCCGATGCAGCTGCCATTCGCTTCCCGGCTGTATCAGCCTGTAACAGACCAGAGTTTTTAAGATATTGAGCCATCGGGTGTTGCCTGCTTGGCGGCAGTTTCTCCGCCCAGTATCGGTCCAACTGCAGTTGGTCCCATAAAAACAGAGCCATCCAGCAGGCCCCCCATTGCCGCGGTCGCTCCAATCTCATCTGATTTACATGAACGTGAATCACATCGTGATCATTCGACTGTACTTTCCTGTCTTCGGGGAATAAGGAGACCTTACGCGGTTTCCTTTTGCCGCTTTCCAATATCTCGATGGAACGCCACCAGGCTTCCCGCTGGCTGTCGTTGATTTCACCAAGGTAGAGCACATGCTTTTGAACAACGCGTCCACCGCTGATACGGTGGTTCTCTACAATGCTCCAGTATCGATGCTCTTTGCCGTCCTTTTTCCGTTTTGTCATTCGTAAGAACATACGGAAATTGTCTACAAAATAATGCCGGCTGCAAGGGGGTAGGTCTTCACTACACGCGGTTTCTGTCAATACCTTTGTTGATATTATTCGCTTTACGCGGCTGATGTGCCTTAACTTTTTCAGTTTCGCGGCCGAGTTGTCAAAGTCGGGCTAAAGAAAATAGAGTTATTTGCACCCCAGCTTTTAGGAGAGCTAGCCACATAACATCTTAGTAATATTTGCTATGGTGTATTCCGTCAGTGTAAATCGTCAGTAGAAATGTGACATGTAGATGTAATGAGACATTCTTGTCAATTACCTTTTCAAAAAACGACAAAAATATGCCTCTATTGAACAGATCGAATCTCTTTTGGATTGCTCCGATAAGCCACACGAAGATCTCCACGTTGAGACGGAATCGACACGCCAGCGATTGTTTCTGTAGCTCTGAGTGGTTCGTTTCGGGCAAAAGCGATTTTTGGTCGATCTCCGACTATTCGAGGCATCGCAAAATATCACTCGATAATAAAAATCTGCAGGAATTAATCAACTAATATCCGCAAAATTTACGGAGAATAAATTGCCTTTTGCGGCGAATAGCCTTATAATCACCGCAAGAGGTGCGGATATTGTATATACATGAACTTCAAAATTGGTCTCAGTTTCGATGGAATCGGGAACAGCTTGCGAATCCTCTCGCCAATGTTCGTCACAAGCAAGGAAGACTGACGGGGCATATGGAAGCTCTAGGCTTTAAACTTCGACAAGAGGCTGTTTTAAAGACACTTACAGCCGATGTCCTTAAGAGCAGTGAAATCGAAGGCGAGGTCCTTGACATGGAACAAGTGCGATCTTCAATTGCACGTCGTCTTGGAGTGGATATCGGAGCTCTCAAACAAGCTGACCGCCACGTTGAGGGGATCGTCGAAATGATGATCGATGCCACCCGGCACTATGATCAACCATTAAGTGACGAGAGGCTTTTTGCCTGGCATGCTGCCTTGTTTCCGACTGGACACAGCGGCATGAGAAAAATCACAGTAGGATCCTGGCGCGATGACAGCATGGGCCCGATGCAAGTCGTCTCGGGCCCGATTGGCAAGGAGCACGTTCATTTCGAAGCCCCAGCAGCTTCTCGACTAACCAAGGAAATGTCTGTTTTCATTGATTGGATTAACATGCCTCCAGACACCGACGAAGTTCTGAAAGCCGGTCTCGCACACCTCTGGTTCGTGACCATACATCCGTTCGATGATGGCAACGGCCGCATTGCACGCTCGATCGCCGATATGATCCTGGCGCGCTCAGAGAACAGCTCCCAACGTTTCTATAGTATGTCGGAGCAGATCAGAAAGGAATGCAACTCGTACTACGACATCCTCGAGCGAACGCAGAAAGGCACTATGGATGTTACTCAATGGTTGATCTGGTTTCTCAATTGTCTGGATCGGGCTATTGATAACGCACAGAACATCCTGGCGGCCGTCTTAGCCAAAGCCCGATTTTGGGAGCACATTCGGGAAATTTCTTTGAATGAACGTCAGACTCATATCCTGAACCGGTTGCTCGAGGGCTTTGAAGGAAAGCTGACGACTTCCAAATACGCAAAGCTCGCCAAGTGTTCCCAGGATACAGCGTTGCGGGATATATCGTTTCTTGTTGACCAGGGTATCTTAATACGGAACTCTGCGGGAGGCCGAAGTACGAGTTATTCTCTCCATGAAGAATCCATAAAATAAAGGCCTTTCTATTTAGATCTCCTGTTCATGAATGATCTGGGGCAATATTCCTATGCCTGTTATATTGCATGCAAGCGCCACAATATGACATTTTCATGCAGGAACATGAGGATGTTTGCAAAATCGTAAAATCTAACGAATAGCGTTCTTGGATTTTTAGAATGCGGATTTATTCTTGCCAAGGCTGCCAGGCTATCCTAAACATACAGTGATACGAAATAATCTTCACTTTACGAGGATTTCTGCGTATGAACGAGAACGATTACATTCCCCTTGATCAATGCGTAGAGGGGCATTTATACCGAATAGAATCGCGCAATCTAGTGCTGGGAGTATTCGACGGAAAGACCGGATTCATCGGCATCCGGGTAAAATTCGGCTGCACACACCTGTTCACAGAGTATCACTGGGATCAGGGCCCGCCATATGGTACGGTTCAGCCCCAAAAGGATCTCGGACCGATTCCTGATGATATCGAGATTTACGAGTACAGAAAAGAAACAATAGACCGCAAGAATTCCGTTGTTCAGAACGACAAGATGTTTGAATACCTGGCTCAAAAGAAGGTCGATGATTCTATCATCTGAAGCCGCGACTCATTCCACTTCGCTACGTATCTTTCTCAAGACGAATTGGAAGTGTCATATCGCAACCTGCGCCGGAAGCTACCGGATCCCCTTCCCTTCAAAACGGTGACGATGATTTGCCTGAATTTTGAGTCCGGATTCGGGTTCGAAAACGGCCCAGAATTGCCCGAAATTTTCTGCGGATTGGGAAACAGGATTGCAGAAAAATAGCCGAATTATCCCGCAATATTAGCTTATTTTCTTTGGATGGAACAGTTAACAGAAATTCGAAATCAGCAGGCCAGCGGTTCAAGTCCGCTCGCTCTGGGAAGCCGTTGTTTTCAATAACTTCTAAATTACAGCAATATCGTCCAAAACTGAGTATGATTCCGGGGTAACCATGGGATAACAAACGGCGGGATTTCGTTCGGTTTTTGGGGGTAACCGGAAATCACAATTTCTTAGATTGCTGCCCGGCTCAGGGCAATCACTCCACTGGAAGCCGTTCCTTCAGATATTCAAACCAGTTCAGGACGATGTTGATTTTGCGCGGAGCTTGGGAGGGGTCGTCCTTCAGCATCAGGAATAATCGTTTGCCGGTCGGATCAATGTCCCAATATGTGAGATCAGCCGAGTCATACCAATCGGGACCGACATTTTTCCCTGCAGTTCCTCGAAAAAGAACTGTCGGCATTCCATTTAGTTTGAATTGCGGGTCTGTTTCTACCGGAACCGCCATCGTTGCATCAACATTGTTGTAAAAAAGCTCCCGGCCATCCGGCGACCATAGCGGATGGTTTCCGCCGCTCATCGAGATCTTCCATTGGGCTTTTTTCACATCAGGGAAAGGACATACGTAGACTTCAAATTTGTCCGACTCATTCGATGCATATGCCATCCATCTTCCATCAGGCGAAATTCGCGGTTCCTTTACAGAATACTGCTCATCATGAAGCAATTCTTTCCTAAGACGGTCGCCTCCCATGGAGAGCATTCCAATATCTTGGTGCAGGGGGGCTAGGGTAACTTCCCATAAGACCAGGCTCTGTCCATCTTTGGACCATGAAAACGGAAAAAGCCCTCGGCCGGGCAACGATGCAAGCAACTCAACTTCTCCGGTGCCGTCGAGCGCCTTCGAGTAAACACCACCCATCCAAACATTTTCGCGATCCGTTGTATAAAGAACTCGTTTGCCGTCGAGGGTCCAAAGCGGGGTACAGCTGCCGGCGCCTTCATCAGTTGTTAGCGGCATCATTTTTTTGCCGGTCCGGTATTCATCCATACATAGTATTGGATAATGGATCCGGTCTAAAATGCCTTGATTCAAGTTCAAATCGCTCACACTTATTTATTTATGTAACGTCTTGTTTATCAGTGGTTTCTCACAATATGATGACCACTTAACCGGACACTAATGAAACCGTTTATATCTTAAGCTATAAAGGAAGTTTCTTGCTCAGGTAGTTTTGCCCCAAATCCCAGGTTCAAATCTTAAAATACGCGAAACTGTGATTTTAAGTCGATTTTGTAAACCACTTTTAATTTAGAGGTTCCTCCGGCTGATCAGCGCCGGTCCGGCTTGATACCCGGAAATCCCAAACTTATACCACTGCCACATGATTGGGAGGGAGAATACGACAAAAGGTCCATATAGCAGCCGGGGGAGAGAAAAGAGGAAGCTATTTCCCCTTGCTATACTCCCTTAATCTGCCTATTATTGGTGCAAGTTCCATAGAGATTTATCAAACAGCACGACAGCAGCGTTTTCCGGGAGGATGCATGTCCATGATCGGAAAAATACCAGGTTATTATCAGATTGCGTGAGAAATCGGCAAAGGAGAGATAGCAGACAATATCCTTTCCGGGCCTCTGCTTAGGACAACTAAAGATTAGGATTGAAGGTGGACATATTATATGTGGCTGATACTGATAGTGGAAAGATATTTTATGGCTTTTTCCTGCCAACATTATAAGGTCCAGCAAGTCTAATGGAAGTATATGCGTTTAGTGAATAGAACTCACCGATACAGACATTCTTTGAGTAAAAATAAATGGTGACTATAGCATTTTCTGTTTTGTAGAGATAGTCTTCAAACAAGTGCAGAAGATTATTTTGGGGTAACTGTATGATGCTATACGACTTCAAGAATAGGCTGTTTCCAGGTTAAATGACACGCTTGAGAAACCGTTTGGAGGGCTGTACATTCTTGCATTTACCTGAACTCTATCCCATAATGAAGGCATATTTATATTGCGTAATTCCATTGTGATTCTTGGCCGGAGATAGACACATTCAGCGATGACAGGTTGCATTTGTTGACAGTGGGAGAAACCGTGACATATTCCCCCAAAATGCTCCGCTACTGTTCGGTGCATCCGAACAATGTCGAATTTGAGAGAAGTGAAAATGCCTCTTTTTTGTTGAAAAGCACTGTTTTCAACGTAGGTTTTTATCTCGATCCTAAAAAATGGACATTTACAAAAGATGTTGACAACCCCGATGCGGAATATGAACTTGAATGCAAAGGGAAAGATATATATGCGATGATAATTACTGAAAAGTTTGTTATACCGCTGGAAGTATTCCCAGAAATTGCACTTGAAACCGCCAGGGAGGTTGCCCCGGATGCTCAAATATCCAGAGCAGAATACAGAACCGTTAATAGTCACAAAATCCTCATGATGCAAGTAGTTGGAACGATGAGAGGGATAAAATTTACTTATTATGGCTATTATTTTTCCAATTCAAATGGTTCAGTACAATTCATTTGCTTTACAGGTCAAAACCTGTTGGAGGATTACAGGACAGATATAGAAGAGGTTTTAAATGGATTTGTTGAGTTGAGCTGAGGTTCATGTGAAATATTCATAGACGAAATAGAACCACAAGAAAAATACCTCCATTATTTCGACACATCTCAATCAGGTCCTATGCACGGGGCGTTCGTCATTCCATCAATAAAAGTATTATGGCAGAGTTGCGGTGTAACGGCCTTGCCCGTGGCTCCAGGAGCGGGCAACGATCCGTGCAATTCTATTATTTTGTCTCAAAGATAAATTCCTGAATAATTCTCGACCTCATAAAAAATTTCATTGCACCGTATTCCTCTCGAATTCCAGGAGCAGGGCTGCCGATATAGCTTTCTGCTTCCCACCTCTGCAAATGCAATTATTTTGTTGCGTGATACCACGATGTGGCATATGATGTTTTTGTACTGTAGTAGTTACATGTGGCCATAAACAGAATAGAGATTCGAGTGAAATCTCTACTCTTCTCCTGCGAGCCTGGGAACCTCCGGATGACCAGGCTCGTTTTTTGTTGTACCAAACTCCTGTTTCAAGTCGCTCCGCCCCTTGTCCCTGCCCTTGCACAGGAAAAAGGCGCCGCTGGTTTGGGATCAAACTCCCCAGCTCAGCCAGTGCAATTTTTCGTTGCCAGGTGCCACAATGTGGTATATAGTATTCCTGTAACATTCTTCTGTAGTTGCTTTACGGTTGCGAGCCTGGGTTTCAATTGGGGGGTCCCAGGCTCGTACTCTTTCTTGAACACCCTCTTTTCTCATGGTGGAGTATTAGAATCAATGCCGAAGTGGTGGGCCAGCTCGTGCTTCACAGTCTGCTGAACCTGATTGAACTTTTTCGCATGCACGTTATACTTCCATTGGGAATTCTATGGGGGGGCAAATTTGCCGTGATTTTCAAATGGAAGGCTGGGCGTTACCCATGCACTAGAAAACAACGCTCCTCCAACAACTACCGTGAATCCGTAGGATTAAATATCCGAAATCCGTTCCTTCAGTGCTTCAAACAAGTCCTACACAGATTTTCTTTTAAGGGACCTCAGCGACACCGATCGTTTTATTGATTTTGAGCTACCTCGGAAAATCCTGACTTTATCTGCAAAGACTCGTTTATATAAAGGTATTGATCCGTCTCTGAATCATATGCTGGCCAGCGAACAAGACCTTCCATATTGGGATCCCCTTTTAGTGCAAACTGAGCCCACATGGCCATTATATTCTCGGAAATACTTTTATCTGTATCCGTGAGTCCTGGATCAGGATTTTTTGCTCCAGATTCCTTGGCAAGTAGATCAAACAATCCGGGCCACCAACCCGTAGAGTTATCCCAGTCGCCAAAAACATAGCTGAGTTCTATTGCATGAAAAGACACACAGCCTTCCTGTCTCCATTTGCTCGGCACTTGATCGAAAATGCAGGCATATCCCTTTTGACCAATCTTATTCACACCATTTAGAATATTCACATAGTCCGGGATCAAGAAAGGCATAGAGATCGCTCCTGGGCCTGTCAGTTCCCCAAGGTTTGCGCTAGTTATTGCAGGCACAGGATTCTGTTTGTTTTCCCGGAAGGTATTGGCCGGAGTATCTAATAGAAACTGGCCATCGATTGCCGAATCCCAGAGACTATCTGTCTTAAGCTCCTGTGCGAAGATCGCATCGCTTTCCATGATTATTTCCGGGGGTAAAGCGCGCGCTGCTTCAAGTGGATCGGCCTCCTTATCAACACCCAGCTTGGCAAATAATTTCTCGCCCATTAATTCCAAATCTTTCATGGGCAATCCAGGTGAAAATCCGCCGGACGCACCACTTTCCAAGATCGCCCTATGGAAGATTTGGAATTAATGGGCGAGAAATTATTTGCCAAGCTGGGTGTTGATAAGGA
>JARRLM010000096.1:0-14152 GCA_037386985.1 Acidobacteriota bacterium
GGCAAAGGGAAAGGGTACGAGCCCTTCTTCGATCATAGCAATGAAAAGTTTCCGGAGTGAAGGCCAATAAAATTTCTCGAACTGCTTATCCGACATGAATGTATCATCCCCTTTGTGCAGGGGCATCATGCATATTGGGCAGTTGGTTACAGGAAAATTCTTGATAGTGGTTTCAATTGTCAGGTTGAGTTGAACCTCGATGGCTTCCAGTAATTTATCCGGCTGACGATAAAGATCCATAACAATGCCGTGAGTGCCCCTCTGCAGATCAGCGAAGAAATCGTAGGGTGCCTGAGCCATGATGCCGCCAAAAAAAGAGGGGTATCCCCGGGTTACAGCGGTATGGCTGACTTCCATTATTGCCGATCGGTGTCTCATGAATTCATCCGAAAGATCCATCAAGGTCTGAAAGACTTTGCGGATTTCAGGATTTGACATAAGGCCGACCCAGCTCGCGGCTCCGAAGAGTGTGCGAAGAGGGGGCAGTTTCTTGAAAGGTTCAAAAATGCCCGCAGTGCGCGGCAGAGTTGCCCGGAGATTATAATCGGTGGGATCCATCATCAGCCAGTCATATTCATCGGCCTTCATGTATTCCCCTTCGACAATCTGCTGCATCGAGACATCTTTGCCCATTCCATTGCCGGGCCATTTCATAATCTTAACGTCAAGCGCATCAAGAATTCTCCCCGACGGGATCAGTCCGGGACCCATAAAAGTATCCATGTCCCCGAAATCGTCCATGAATTTGATCCAGCATCGTTTCAATTCGCCGTAATCGTACATTATGTTGTAGAAGCTTGATCCTGCATGGTAAGCCGGGAAACTACCGACGGGCAGTAGCACTGGAACGCGATCCGGCTCCTCAAGCTTGATGGCTTTAATGAACCGGGTCACTCTCTCCTTGTACAACCTTTCCGCTTCAGCGCTGGCGAATTGCACGCCCGGCGCATTGAGCCATTGTTTAAATCGTTCCTCCCGCCTTTGTTGCCATGTCATTTCCTCCCACGGTTTGTTTGCGGTCATCATAATATCCCCATGTCTGTCTTCTTGATTGAATTGTACTTTTATCACGGGCTTAGGCAGAACCGATTGTATATGCAATTCCTTCCGGGCGGGTATAAAACTATGGAAATATATTAATATTAAATAATGTTGTTTGTACTAAGCTGTTGCCGCCGCATGGTGAAACTTGGAATAAAATCCTGTGCGGCGGCAAGCGGTTTTTCTGACGTATCCCGTCAGCTACTTCAAGGTGGGCTCTTTCAAACTTGAGACGCCGTTTCCCACCCGGACATCTGTCCATAAGGAACCCGCCGGACCAAACCTTCTATATGAGAGATGACGCCGGTTTCTATCTTGAACAATTGGGCATGCAGGTCGGTCCAGGGAGCAAGGAAAAGAGCGGGCACTGCTACCTTGCCAACTCCTGCAACATCTACAGTTTTAGCGGTAGCTGGATTGTCGATCAAGGCTAGATCCAAGACCATACCCTGTGTTTCATCCACTATGAGTGGACGGCGTGTGCGGAGTTTGGTCAAACTGGAGAGAAAACCGATTCCCAGTTCACCGGCACAATCGCCGGTGAAAAGACGGAATTCCGGTTTTGACGGATCGACCTGGAGGCCGTCCGGATTGTTACACGTCCGCACTCCGTTCTCCCGGCGGATGCAGTCCGAAGCGAACGCCGCCAGCGAGCCGTCCTTTTGTGTGAAGGCCTGGAAATACCGGGCTACGGCTTCCGTCAATTCATTCCTGGAGGCCGCGGCAACGGGACGCGTTAAAGCCGGGTTCGGCTGATTGAAGCCATCCCGATCCAGGTCGATGAGCAACGGAGCCATGTACATGGTGGCAATGTCTCTGCCGAAAGCCTCTCCCGGCCGGCGCTTTTCAGGACGGGCAATCACGGATTCCATCTCGGTAATCAGGCCGTCCTCCAGTTTCAGCCTTAGAGCCAGGAGGGTGAATCGGCCGTATTCGTCAATAGTGCCAACCCAGCCGGCCTGCCCGGTACCGGGATCTGCCAGGAAAATGCCGTAGCCACGCAGATCCACAACCGTTTTCCACAATCCTTCCCCCGGGGGTACGGGAATGCCGTTTTCCGTATAGCGGAAATTGTCGGCGAGAGGAAGACTGCAGGGACAGCAATCTTTCATGGCATCCAGTACCTGCCCGGTAAGATCGATGAGCCCGGAGCGATCGACGCGAGCGGCCGGTTTGGATGGCGATGCAGTCGGCGCATAATCGAGACTGACGGTCATCGGCCGGGCGGGTGAAGCCGGTCGCGTGGCAAATGGGACCTCCAGGAAGGTCATTTCGATATAGCGGAATGAACCGTTGATTATTTTGAATCCCTCAATCGCCTGGTGAGTGCGTGCAGTGCGAAAATAAGGAGGAATTTCCCATACGTCACCGTTTTTGAAATGAATGGTCTTCAGAGTTCCATCGAAGTCATAACAGGACTGCCCCAGGACCGCCCCGCGCTCAATATCCACCACCGCTGCCCGGCGGTCACGGATACGCGTGACAAAGGCCATCAGCCCCAGTTCGTACTGTTCCTTGGCCTTGAGAGTAACAAAGTCAACGCTGGTTTCTGCATGGCCGTAGCCTTGGTTTCTCGGCTGACTGACCGTATGTCTCGCATGTTCGATACGATCGCAATTCTCCATGAATGGATAGATGCCGGCACCATCGTTCCGCTCCAGGGCCTGAAAGTACATGTAGGAAACAGCTTCAAGAGCCTCGCGCGATTGCCGATGTGACTGGGGTATCGGTTCCAGCCATATCGGGTCAGGTTCCCCCATTTTCTCATAGAGTTCAGAACCGAAGCGGTCGCGAATGACAAACTGTTCAGCGTCGACGATAAGACTGTCTTTCACTACCAGTCGCAAAACCAGAATGCATCCTGTGTCGTTTTCATAAATGTTGGCGATAAGACCCACACGGCCCTTTTCGGGATCGGCATAATAATGGCGATAGCGGCCCAGACGGTCTATAGTCCTCCAGGACGCTTCACCCAGCGGAAGACGCTGGTTGTTTTCGCTGAAGACCGCATTGTCCGAAAATGGTGCCCTCGCAGGATTCCCCTTAACCAGAGCTTCAAGGTATCTCTCTGCCATATATTCCAGATATTCCCGGTCGTATGTCCCGGCATCGGAACTGGGTATGTTCGGAGACTGCGGAATAGTGGGTTCCGCTTCCATGTAACCGGTTCCTACCGCTGTAACAGCACCTGTAAGTACCGCCGATTTTCCAAAGGTACTAATAAACTCTCTTCGTTGCATGGTTTCATCCTCCAAGGGGTGGGGGGATTTTAAAGACCTGAGACATTCAGTAGTGCTCGTGATACGAATTCCTATTTATGCTCGAATCGCTTGGGCATGCCTTGGAGTATAACACACCAAAGAAAGCAAAGCCGAGTCCTACAACAGTGTGAAAGGGGATTAAGTCATGACTCACTACTTCATCGTAAAGACAAGGAAATACTGATATGGAAGGAAATTGTGTTCTTCCTTCAACTCAAGGTCGTTGTCCTCCATCTGCCTAACGACCTCGCTACGGGTCATCTTCATCTCCGGCGGCGGACCCACGGGCAGTTGCTTCTTGAGATAATCGACTATGACGATCTGGCCTTCCGGTCTGAGCATTTTCTTCATCAGGCCGATATAATGGGACTGGTTCGGAATATGATGCCATGTGTTGCAGATGAAGAACCTGTCTATTGAATTGTCCGCCAGCAGGGGATCCTCGGGATCGGACAGAACGGTGATTACATTTCCGATCCTTTTATCCCGGATATGCCGGTTCATGTAAAGAATCATGTCTGAATTGATATCGACGGCGTAGATTCTCCCGGTGCTCCCCACATGCGGGGCAAACCTGAAGGAGAAGTATCCGGATCCCGCTCCGATGTCGGCTATCGTTTCTCCTTCTTTGATATCCATCGCGGCAACGACTTCCTCCGGTTTCTGCTCCATCTCGCGCTGAGGACTCTCCAGCATCTCGATATAAGCTTTCGGATCGAGTTGCATCGTCGGGATTCCTTCGCCCATATGCCCGGAATCCTGCGCAACCACAAGCACCGGAGTCAGTATCAGGAAAATTGTTTTCGGTATTTTCATAAAATTGAATCGCCTCCCCTTTGGAATAGTATTGAGAGAAGTACAAATTAATTATTGTCTTCAACACCCTGGCCGAAAATGACTACCTGCCGGGATTCTATAAACGGCCAGCCGTTTTTCCAGTCGTATTGTTCATAACCGGCAGGTATCGGATTCAGCCGTATTGCAGTCGCCCCGCGAACACAATTCCCGGCATTGTGGTCGATCTTTCTCTCATAATCCCAGCCATCGCCGTACGCTTCGGACTTTACAGACCTGTCCGGTCTTCCGGGTTTCGATGCGTCTCCCATAAGATCCATTTGCGGCTTAATAAGCCTGTAGGGACCTTCGCCGACGAGCTTTCCGCTCCCTTTTTCATAATGAGAAATTTCCAGTGGTTCGCCGTTCTGTTCAAAAGCCACCAGAAGCCAGAGTTCGTCGGGGATCTCTCTGTCGCCGGCAACTCCCTCAGGAATTGTTTCCGGATATTCTACCAGACGCTTCTCCTCGTCCTCGATAGCTCCGGGCGCGTCATAGTAGTACCCGTTGGGAAAGGGTTTGAGCACTTCATCGATGCCATAGTCGATGCTGTAGCCGTCGGGTGCGAAAACGGTGATGCCGACAACGTCTTTGAGATCGACTTCGGCCGCGCTGAGCAGGTCCCTGACCCGGATCCCCGAGTAGGTGGTGTACGCGTCGAACTGCTGTGTTGTCCTGTTCATCAGCATGAACTGTGTATGGCGCGGAAGGCTCTGTATATCTTCCCATTCCAGTATAATGGTCGGGGACAGCGGCTGCCCCGGCCGGCTCGAGGAATCGCCGGGGTAGCGGATATCGGAGATTTCCCTGCCGTTGGCGAAGCCGTCTCCGTCTGAATCAAGACCGGCTATCGATGCCAACGCTTCTTCGGTTCGCCCATTCCGTTTGTAGTCAAGACCGAAAGAATTCAGTGTCGCTTCGAAACTGTGCGGCACTCCGGTCGAGTATCTCGGGTTGGGAAATTCAATGAGATGGCAATAGCCGCACGGGCTGAATTCACGCTCCGTATCCGTTCCCGCTATTCCGCTTCGATGGCAGGTTTGGCAGTCATCAAGACGTGTGCCCGCCGCTGCAGGGTACTGTCGTACGAAATTAGAAATGTCCCTGTCATTTTCATGACCGGCATAGGCCTGAGGCTTCATTTCCGCTGGAGGCGTATTTGGGGATGACAGACAACCGTAAGACGCAAGAGAGAGTGTTATTGCCGCAATCGTGAGATATTTACGCATTTCAAGCTCTCCCTGATATTTCAAGCCGATAGAAACGGGAGTGAATTTTTTTGTCAGATGCCCATGGTAACGACCTGTAGTTGAAAATAACAATGGATTATTTTGAATAATGTTGACTGTTTGCAATTGAAGAAGCGATCGCCTCGGATAAACGCTTCCGGGGAAGGGGCTGGGTATATGCGTTAAAGGGCGAACATAAAGTTCGCCGTTGATTGTTTGCAATCGGAGAAGAAGCTGCCTCAGAGAAACACTTCCCGGGAAGTTAAAGGGCGACATAAAGTTCGCCCCTGCTAGAAATTGTACTTCATATTGCAGTACCAGTTTCGCCCGGCCATGGGATATCCTTCTCGATAATAATAGTTCCTGTCGAAAATATTTTTCACTCCGATCCGCAGTTTCGTACCGCCGAATACGGGGATAATGCCGCCCAGATCCGCCGTGGCAAAATTGGATGCCGGAATTACCCGTAAGAAGTTTTCTTCATCAACGAGAAAGTCTCCGATATTGCCGTTTTCATAACGCGCGGCTGCCAGCAGCGAAATGTCACGCGGAAGCAGGATATTAGCCGAACCGACCGTTTTGTGCTTCGGGGTGCCGGTCGGAAATACAGCAGGCATGTTTTCAGGACCCGAAATGGATCGGCTCAGATAACTGTACTGAACATCAAAGCTTATACGGGAATGTGGATTGCTGCGTACCAGGAGTTCCACACCCTGGTGCAGCTCCTTGCCTACATTAACGGATTTTTCGCAGGTGCCGTCAATATCCGCTCTCGGACAGAGGTCTTCGGAGGGCTCCGGTATGACTGCCCGTTCGATGGCGTCGTACACGTCGCTGCGGAACAGTTCCACCTGCACCATGGTTTTGAACGGAAACACATGCCAGTACCCGATGCTCCAGTTGCGGGAGTGTTCCGGTTCCAGTTCCGGGTTGGGAATGGCTTTGTTGTTCTTGTAGGAATACCGATCCTTCATGGTTGGGAAGTGGCTTTTCTTTGCGAATGTAAAAAAGAATGTTCCGGATTTGTTGGCTGAGAAGGATATCGATGCTAACGGGTTGAAAGCCCATTCATCTATGCAGGCTGAAAAGGACTCGGCTCCGGCTTCACCCGCGCATTCGAATGGTATGATGGAATATTCACCCCTGCTTGAGCGAAGATCCTGGGCCTTTACGCCGATGATTTTTTCTCCGCTGAAGCCCAGTGTGGCCTGGATCCGGCTCGTCAGATTGATGGAATCCTGGACCCCGAAAGATACCTGCTGGTCGCGATGTGTCCTTGAAGGTATCGCGGTTTCCTCGCCGTCAACGAACTCGGCATCGGCTTCCTTATGGGTGTCGTCTTTGAAAAAGAATGAAGCACTGAGGGTATGACGGTTCTGCAACCGGGTCGAGAACTCGGAGGACAGGCCGGCTGAGTGGTCGTTGTAGGTCGAATAGCTCTCTAAAGTGGAATAGGAGTTGTCGCTGAATACGTCCAGCCTGTTGGGGTAGCGGTCATAAAAGATACGGAACCGGATTTCGCTTTTTCCCCCCAGGCTTTTGGTGGAATTGAAGTAATAGCTTTCCCTGTCCCAGTAATCCCACCGCCAGTACTTGGGAGAGTTATTGTCAGGATCAATCCCCGAGTAGGGAGGGGTTCCGTATTCCGCTTTTTGTCCCATGAAGCTGAAAGTGTATCGATCCCGTTCATTCGGTACGAAGCCGATACGGCCGTCATAGTCTGCATCGCGTTCGTAGGAGTTGGAACGGCCATAAGAAGGCTGATCCGGAACAACATCGATGTCGATGTCGCCCGACAGCGGATAGTAATCGGTCTGGAGCCAGTCCATTCCGCCCTGGAACAGGAACCGGTTCATGCGCGAGCCGATGTGAATGCCCGATTCCAGCATCTCACCGGAACCCGTGCCCATAACAACATTTCCTTCAAATTTCTTTTCCGGCTGCCTGGTGACGATGTTGACGGCGCCTCCCAGCCCGTTCGGTCCCAGCAGAGGCGAAGAGTAACCTTTGGCCACCTGTATTTCAGCGACGTTGCTGGTCAAAAACCGGCCGATATCCGCGTAGCCGTCATAGGGAACGTAGATAGGAATGCCGTCCCAATACAATCCAACCTGGCGGGTATCGAAGCCGCGAATCAGAATACCGGATTGATTCCGTGAAGGTTTGAAATCGAGGGCGATTCCCGGAAGATACTGAAGCGCTTCCACCGCATCGGTGGCGTGCCGGCTGTGGATATTCGAATTGTCCATACTGTCCGCGACAGGGGATAAGGGGGACAGCTCCGATGTAACAGTGATTTCCGTGACTCCGAGTTCGAAGGGCCGAAACGATTCCTGCTTCAACAGTGTTTCTACGGTTTCAAGCAGTGTGGCAATCTCACCCTTCACCTGGTTTATGCTCCAGGGTTGTGGCGGGGCGTCCGGCAATTGAACCTCTGATCTCGGATGCAGCTGAAGCCAGAATTCCACTCCGGTGCGGATACGTTCGACCATAATTTTCTGTTCTTCAAGGTCGGAATCAGTGGCATTCTGTAAATAATCGAGATTATTTTGCCATATGAGCAGCTGTTTAGTCTGTCCCGGTAAAATCGAGGCGCCTGACAGTACAAGGAGCAGCATGAGTACGAACCTCAATAAAAGGGTGCGGATGCAATGGGTTACCAGCATGGTATATCCTTATAGATGTAATTTAACGGTCTAAAATGAAAGGCTTTCCGATTTGGAAGGGTACCGATCATAATATTGTTGCTCCTCAGTCCATGCGCAATGACTCTGGTATTTTCTTCTCTGGGAAAATTTCTACAAATAATGAGTATTTTCACAGTAAGAAGGGAGTAGGTACGAGAAAAATATTACAAAAAAGTACTTATTATGATAAAAAATCACTATATGTCAATATTAAAAACTTATTGGATTAGTTGGAATTAGATTGCATTTATCCTTCGGTCGTGATAGAAGAAGATCGACAAATTGGGTCAGGATTCGTTTCTAACGGGCTTCATTTCAGAAGGTCCGAGGAATCATATTGCTGGAGATTGTGATGATGAATAACTGGTTCGGTATTCATGATGGATTGGCAGCCGCAGGCCGCTTCCCCTCGCTGGCGCGTATTCGGGACCGTATTACGACTTCTGAAATTATAATGCTGCTTCTGTTCGGCGTGGTATCCGCAGCCGCAGTCGGTTTTATCCGCACAGGCCTAAGGTTTCCCGGCAACTCAATTATTCTTGCCATGCTGCCGATGGTTCTCGGTTTTGCGACCACACCCAGGCGTTCCGCCGGTTTCATTATGGGAGCCGGGGCATTCGGTGCGGCTTCCATGTTCGGCATGTTAGGCCTTGCACATTTTGGGGCCGGAGCATTCGTCAGCCTCTGCCTTCTCGGACCTGTAATGGACTTTGCGCTGAAGAGAGCGAAGAGCGGGCGTTGGCTTTATGTTGCATTCGGCTTTGCCGGAGTCTGTACCAACCTGCTTGCCCTGGGTTCAAGGGGTTCCGCCAAACTTCTGGGACTTGATGTCGCAGGCATGCGTCCTTTTGGAACCTGGTATATACAAGCCTCCATGACGTATGCTCTATGTGGCGCCGTTGCCGGCTTGATTGCGGCATTCTGCTTTTTCCAATTTCGCAAACAGCAATCGAACTCCCAACAGGATGGGTGAAAGGCATAAGGGAAATACCGGGATTCGGTTGCAATATTCCCTGACGATCGCTGCTGTGTGCAGGACATTCCTTTTTAATTCCTGATCAGGTGTCGAACTGTGATTATTGTTGGCATAGATGACACGGATATTGTCGGCTCTCCAGGCACAAATCAGCTTGCCCGGGCTATTCTGAAAAAGATCGGCTCCAGGTCGCGCGGTGCGATTATCTGCAGGCACCAGCTTTTTTTCGATCCGCGCGTTCCCTATACCAGTAAAAACGGATCGGCATCGATTCAGCTGCCCCACGCCGATGAAAAAAACGTACCTGAACTGGATGAGGTGATTCGCCGGGTAATGTCCGACCGGTTCGTGGAGGGGAGCGATCCGGGTCTGTGCATTGCGACAAATGTGACTGAGGAAATACAGCAGTTCGGCCTGCGGTGCAAGAGCCGGTTGATCACGCAGGAGGAAGCCCGCGAAGTTGCCGCTCAGTCAGGGTGCTGTCTGCAAGGCCTGGGAGGCACGGAGCAGGGAGTTGTCGGTGCTCTTGCCGCCGTCGGCCTTGTCGCCGGTGGTGACGATGGTCGCGTCGTCCATCTTGCATCCTGGCCCTACCCGGACGATGCTTTTTCCGGAATACGTACGGCGGATGAGATTCATTCCCGTGGCGTGCACGAAATCAGGAGTCTGGAATCCAATGAACGAATATCCGACGGTCTGGTGGATATAGGAAAGCACCTGCGGCCGAACTGGCGTAAAGGCAGGATTGTGTTATACGTCGATGCCGTAATGGAATCTGAAGCAACCACTTCCCGGCGCGCACTAAAAATTCCTTAATCCAGTTCAATCCACTTCCTATGGCCGTACGGCCCTGGAGACTGAGCCGGTCCAGGGGGAAATCACATAACAAGGTTCCCCGTTCATTACCATAAGCGTGGAATTTGAAACGAGACATGAACAAATGCCGTTCGCACCTCATCATTGGTAGGTCCTTAAAGAAACGCGGGTTATGGGAGAGCTTTATCGGTAGGGCGATGGTTGCATCTGCATCTGCTGCTGTCGCAGATTTTCCAACCGTTGTTTCTGCTGTTGCTGTTGCATCTGCTGGCGCGCGAAATGTTCCAGTTCCCACATGTGCCTCCTGCCCGCCATCCGTATCGCCATACTTTCCCTCATGCGGGCGAACCTGATCCTGCGGTAAATCACGAAGGACCGTTGCGTTGTCCAGTTGCGGAACGTATCCTTCCAATCCTTATCGAACTTGGATATTTCCAGGTTGTTGTTCAGGTCGGCAAACTTACCCTGCTTCACCGTTGCCCTGTTCCGGTTCTCACGAATTTCTGCCTTGCCGTTGAAGACATACAGATAAGGCAACGCACTGTCCAGCCGGTAGAGCCCCGTCTCTTTAAGTTCGATAACCGACGTTCCCATCTGGATAGTTATTTTATTGTTTTTGTATTTTTCAATAATCTCAATGAAGATGGACCCCCGTTCAATCCGCAATCGGGTATCCGTAAGACTCGGATTCACCATCTGCAGACTTCCATTTTCGTCCATCCAAAGAGAAGCACCCGGCCCGAGTTGAACTTCCGCTTTCCCTGTGCCGGTTCGCAGATACTGTCCCTTCTCCAACTCCTGCAGGTGGTCGGCGTTAAATTCGAAGGGCGATTCATCCAGGTATACCCGCCCTTCGACATAGTTGATCAGACCCGCCCTTACACTTACCACATACTGAGCCCAGGCAGGGGAGGCGAAGAAAAGTAACAGGAAGATTTTTCCGAATAGACGCATAGAGATTCACCTTATTACAGGAATTCTACCATGGCTGCCAGGTTTTCAATAAGAGGTATCGGACAGGATCGAATAAAATTATGAATCATGAAATGGGAAAATGGGAGAAGACCACGCTCACTTTTAGCAGGGGTATCTCCAGTTTGAGCAACAAATTCGCGTGGTCTGTCCCCCAAATTGTGCCAATATAGGATTGATGGAGGATGATATGAGAAAATTACCTGAACGTTTTATTTCGTTTACGAAGGCATATCCGGAAATAGCGGCGGCATATGAAACCCTTGCCGGGAAGTGCCGTGAATCGGGGCCGTTGGATGAAAGGGATCAGACGCTGGTCAAGCTCGGAGTCGCCATCGGCTCCGGCCTGGAGGGATCTGTACATTCGCAGGTTCGAAAAAGCCTGGATGCTGGTGTAAGTCCGGACGAGATCCGGCATGCCTTTATGCTGGCAATGACTGCAATAGGATTTCCAAAGACGATGGCGACGTTTACCTGGGCTGAAGATATCCTGAAGGATGAGTAATGCGGTTGGTATGTTGTAAAATAAGATTCTGTCAGAAGGTTTTTCGGCGGGGTAATGATCAGCAACAGGGAGGATTTCGGTGACCAAAAAGAAACTGGACCTGAAGGTGGGACCGCTGCCATTGCTGGGCGCCTACCCGGTGATTATGATAGGAACGAATGTGGACGGAATACCCGATTTTACAACGGTGGCCTGGACGGGCGTAGCCGCTAGCTTCCCGCCCACCATTACGATCGCTCTTCAGCATCACCGTCATTCTCTCAAGGGTGTTCGACGGCATATGGCGTTTTCAGTAAACATTCCCGGGACTGATCTTGTCAGGGAGACAGACTATTGCGGACTTGCATCCGGATCCAGGGTTGATAAGGCTGCGGATTGCGGTTTCAAGGTTTTCTACGGCAAACTGGAAAGCGTTCCAATGATTGAACAGTGCCCCGTCAACCACTCCTGTGAAGTTATACAGATACTGAATCTCGGGAGTCACGAACTGATCGTCGGGAAAATTGTGGAGTCATTTGCGTCGGAGAACTGCCTGACCAAAGGCCGGCCGGATCCCTCAAACATACACCCTTTCATGTTTTCCGGGAGAGGATACTATACCTTGGGAGAACCTGCCGGGGACGCTTTTCGCTGCGGCATCGCCGTGAATCCCAAAGCCAAACTGGACACGCTCGATGAACTGAAAAGGATGAAAGGTAAAAAGGAATAACACAGAACGGCTGAATATCTGGAATGCGACGTATGCGTATCGTTATAAAACTGGGCACATCTACCTTAACCAACGGCACTCCCTATCCCGCGCCACCGCTGTTTATTGAGCTCGCCCGGCAAATCTCCCAATTGCTGGGTTCAGGGCACCAGGTGCTGCTTGTCTCTTCCGGAGCGATTGCAATGGGGAGAGAACGGCTCGGTTTCCCGCAGTTGCCCAAGGACATTCCCGCCAAACAGATGCTGGCGGCCATAGGGCAACCGCGCCTGATGGCTATGTATGAGAAGATTTTCGGGCTCTATGATCTGACGGCGGCCCAGATCCTTCTTACACGTGCCGACCTGGCCCGGCGATTGAGTTATCTGAATGCTCGCAATACGTTGCTTGCCCTGATTGGGGAAAAGGTCGTACCTGTGGTGAATGAAAACGATACGGTTGCAACGGAGGAAATCCGTGTCGGGGACAACGATAACCTCTCAGCCTTGGTTTCAAACCTGGTGGATGCTGACCTTCTGATTTTTCTTACAGACCAGCAGGGACTACATACTGCGGATCCCAGGATAGATCCCAAGGCTGAGTTAGTCCGGGAAGTTGTTACGCGAGAGATCCCGAATGATCTCTGGAAAGCGGCCGGAAACAGCGATAACAGATTGGGGACGGGAGGGATGATAACAAAGCTGCAGGCTGTGGATCTGGCCCGGCGTTCGGGAGCGGCCTGTGTCATTGCTGCGGGGAATGAACACGACATACTGTTGCGTCTCGCTGATGGAGAAAAAGCTGGAACGTATTTTAAGCCGGTTGCCACATCCCTGGAGAGCCGGAAACGTTACATCCTGTCCGTACGGCACGCTCCCGGTTTGCTGAAAGTGGATGACGGAGCATGCCGGGCTTTACAAAGGGGGGGTAGCCTTCTGGCCGTCGGTCTGGTTGCCGTTGAGGGTGATTTTGAGCGTGGGGATACCGCCCGGATCGTTAAAAAAGACGGCGGCGAAGCGGCTCGTGGAATTGTAAATTACTGTAGCCGTGACTGTGTCAAAATAGCCGGGCTGCCTTCGGACGAAATTGAATCGGTCCTCGGGTATCACTTTGGAGATGCTGTCGTTCACCGCAACGACATGGTGCTACTATAACCGGTGATGGATATGAAGGTGTAGCGTCGGTTATTCGACGCATGAATAGAGAATCGGAGCTATTTGGAATAACAATATTTTGTCAACCCTGCAACCGGATCAGTCATAAACTCCAAACTTTATTTGATGAGAGGTTTTATGTTATCCGAAATGGGACAGTCGGCACGAGCCGCATTCCGGCAGATGGCCAAAGCCGGAAGCGGAATTAAAAACGAAGCTTTGTGCACTCTCGCAACGTTGATAGAACAGGAGCGGGTGGAGATCCTGCAGGCCAATAATCGTGATGTGGATGCCGCCCGGGTCTCCGGGATTGGGGCTGCCCTGATAGACCGTCTGGCGCTGACCCCTGAACGCCTTCAGGGGCTATCTTCCGATCTGCGCAAACTTGCCGACCTTCCGGACCCGATAGGCGAATGTTACGACAAAACGGTTCTGTCGAACGGATTGAAGCTGTCGAGGCAACGCGTTCCGCTCGGAGTACTAGGCGTTATTTACGAGTCCCGCCCTAATGTAACCATCGATGTGTCAGGACTGGTGATCAAAACGGGAAACGAGGTAGTGCTCAGGGGGGGTAAGGAAACCATTCATTCCAACCGCATGCTGGTTGCTTTGACTCAGAAGGCGCTCCAGCAGAGCGGATTGCCGGCGGAGACCGTGCAGTTTCTCGACAATCCCGACCGGACCCTGGTACTGGAACTACTGAAGCTGCATGAGTATGTGGATGTAATAATTCCCCGAGGCGGCGAGGGACTGCATCGATTCTGCCGTGAAAACAGCCGGATCCCGGTCATCACCGGAGGCATCGGCATCTGCCACATTTTCGTGGATACAACGGCGAACACCGAAAAGGCGCTGCCGGTGATCCACAACTCCAAGACGCAGCGCCCGTCGGTATGCAACGCCCTCGATACGGTTCTGGTGCATCGTGATGTGGCGGCGAATTTTTTACCCCGGCTGGTAGAATACCTGGCGCCTGCCGGAGTTACTTTTCG
>JARRLM010000097.1:0-1513 GCA_037386985.1 Acidobacteriota bacterium
CATCATGATTCTTGGCTGTCATCGCCGGGAGCTTCGGATAATGCCTCGGGTGTCGCCGTCATTCTCGAATTAGCACGTTATTTCGCAAACCAGAAAAAACAGTATCCATTCAACATAAAATTTGTCACTTTTGGGGCAGAAGAATTTGGTTTATTGGGTTCAAAAGCCTATCTGATGGAACACCAAAAAGATTTAGGAAAATGTATCCTTATGTTCAATGTAGATAATCTAGGAGGGGAAAGTTTAAATTTAGAGATGCTTGGCAAATTTAAAAATATCCCTTCCGGTGGAAGAATATATAATCAGATTCCTCTCGATCTAATGGAAAAGGCTACGGCTGATCTTCGATTAAATTGGAAATTCTTGAACCCAGGGATAGAATTAAATGCCTCGAATGTTCCCTCTTGGTTGCAGGAGTTATTAAAGGAGACCGCCCAAGACCTTGGTTTCGAAATCCAATCCTTACACAATATAGGATCAGATCACCAAGTATTTGCTCAAGCTGGTGTTGTCGCAACTGATATAACTTCTACCATCGGAAATATCCATACACCGGAAGACCTTCCAGAACGTCTTAATTCTGAGAATCTGGAACATGCTGCACAGATTATTGCTGGTGTGGTGGAAAGAATGCGCTAATTATTCCTTATAAGATCCCTCACCCGTCTCTCATGGATCCATTTGTTCCTGGTGCATGGGCAGTTTCGTTTCCCCCAGCTTTTTTGCGTTTTTGCAGATTTCATGTAGCTGGTGTCATGAGTATACCGGTAGACTTTTCATCCTCCTTCCGCTTCACTTTTGAACCGGCGTTTAATTCGATTTTATCCCAGTATCATTTCGTGCCTTGCATGGTTGACAGTTAATGATTAGCATCTTAATATGTGAATATTGATTCACATGAGGCTTTTATGGCACTTGAAAAATTGAATTCGGGAATAAGACAGGATCAATATGCTGAGGCCGCACTAAATCTGGTTGCCCTTGAAGGGCTCAAAGGCCTCAGTGTTGCATCCGTGGCACGCAGAGTGGGTCTTGTTCCTTCAGCGCTCTATCGTCATTTCAGGAATAAGGACGCTCTTCTTGATTCCGTTATTGACCTCATACATGGACGGCTCCATGCTAATGCAGATACGGTTTGCAGACAAACTTCGGACCCCTTAGAAAGGCTCCGACTACTGCTGATGGCTCATGTCCGTTTAATCCGCGAAAATAAAGGAATTCTTCGTATTGTCTTCTCCGACGAGCTTCATAATGGTTTTCCTGAAAGAAAAGCGCAGGTATGGCAAATGGTCGCCGGATACCTGAAACGAGTCGCCGATATCATTTCGCAAGGACAGAAAGAAGGCCAAATTCAACCGGACATCGATCCGGACAATGCATCGGTAATGTTTCTGGGTTTAATTCAACCGGCAGCCATACTATGGAACCTCAGCAGCGGAAAGTTTGATGTTACACGACACGTACAAAAAGCCTGGCCGATTTTTTATAGTTCTTTGAAAAAAGAGTAATTTTT
>JARRLM010000097.1:1548-8331 GCA_037386985.1 Acidobacteriota bacterium
TTTTTGCTGTTTATGTGAATTATCATTCACATATCAAAGGCCTTTTGGAGCGAGAAACGGTGATGAGGAGGAATCGAGATGATGAAAAAAAGGATTAAATATCTGCTGACCACATTTAGTCTGACATTCGCCTTACTTTTGTTGGAACCCAACATGGTACAGGCCCATTGCGACGGTATTGACGGTCCGGTGGTTGCAGCAGCCCGGAGAGCAATTGAAAATAATGATTTGAGAATTGTGCTTTTATGGGCTCCGGAATCCAGCGAGGCAGAAATCAGCGAAGCTTTTCAGAAAACACTATCTGTTCGTAAACTAGGTCCCGAGGCAAAAGAATTTGCCGATACTTACTTTTTCGAAACTCTTGTGCGCATCCATCGGGCCGGGGAAGGTGCGCCTTACACAGGCCTTAAGCCGGCCGGCCGTGATCTTGGACCTGCCATCCCCGCAGGCGACAAAGCAATCAAGACGCGGTCAATCAACGATTTGCAAAAACTCCTTACCGAAGCAATCAGCAAAGAACTTGGTGAACGATTCCGCGAAGTAATTGAAAAAAGTAACTATTCAAACGACGATACTGCGGCTGGTCGTGAATACGCGAGTGCGTATGTCGACTATATTCACTATGTGGAAGGGCTTTACGAAGCCGCCAATGGTTCAACAATCGGAAACTGCTCACTGACAGCAGGTCAATCTCCGGCTTAAAGAGCTTCAAGTAATCGAAATCAAATCATAGGAATATCGTAAACTGAAAAAATCAAATTCAGCTATCCAGGGAAAAAGGAAGGAATCAATGCAAAAGGAGGTCCTAAATGAAAGCAATAGATGAACTCCGTAAAGAACATGAGGGGATATTGCTGATGCTTCACATACTGGAAGCCGTATCCCAAAAAATTCAACAGGGAGACAGGATTGATCCCGACAACCTCGATAAAATGGTCGAATTCCTCTCGGTTTTCGCCGACAAATGCCATCACGGCAAGGAAGAAGACTTTCTTTTTCCTGCACTGGAAGCGTCCGGAATCCCGCGTAAAGGCGGGCCCATAGGAGTTATGCTGGAGGAGCATAAAATGGGCCGCAGCCTTATTGCAAAACTCAAAGAGTCCGCAAGCTTGTACAGATCTGGAGATGAAAAATCCCCAGGTAACTTCGCCTCCGCCGCAAGTGAGTATATAGAGCTTCTGAGACAGCATATAAACAAGGAAAACAATATATTATTTCCTATGGCAGACAATGTGTTTTCAGCTAAATCGGATAAGGAACTCTTCAACTCCTTTGAAAGACTCGAACACGATCGGATAGGGCCTGGAAAACATGAAGAATTTCATGCTCTTTTAAAACAATTGAGTGAAAAGTACCTGAACTAATTTCTGGCGGAAATATAGGCAATACATATAATCGGAGGAAAAACGTTCGTTACGGCGTAGAATTGGATTGAAGCAGGGAAGTGTAGGTCGTCAGCGGCATTGGGAGTTTCTGGCACCCAAATAAGAGACATCCTATGCCGTAGCTGATAAGGCAAGTTTAAGTCCAAGAATTATGTAAAAAATTCCCCCTTATATTGAATGGCATAAAATAACAGTGAGTCCAATCTGATAAATCAGTGGGAATCCCGAGATTGGATGTGTCAATCTCACTAATTTCTGCACCTAAATGATTGAACTTATAACCATAGCCTAAAACTGCTGCCACTTCATCAGGACGAGCACAGCTCCAAATGCTTATCCCAGTATAGACTGCATGGTATCGGCCCTCGTGTTTGACTATATAAAAATGTCCAATTGACGTCTGGTACTCATAACACTTGTTCATTGTTTGCCTTAGAGCAACTTATTGAAAATAATTCAATACGATTTATTAATCTAATCTTCACTATAAAAGATTAACCCCTGCCGTTGCCCTTACCCCGGCCATTGTTTTTGTTATCCTTTTTGACACCTTTATTCCCGTTATTCTTGTTATTGCGATTTTCCCCCTTTGTTTTATGGAACTCATCGTTCATGACAAAAAATTTCTCGCCCTTACCCCTTCTGTCCATTATCACTTCCGGAGCAACACCATGGTAATCCGACATAAAGCGCAGATTTACGAGGTTGACTACATCGTCGTCCACGAGCACGACCCTGCTGTAATTATTCTTATGCTTTTTGTAGTGACCATATGCATTCCCATAGGGGGGACCCACTCGTCTGACAGGCACATAATAGATTTCGGGAGACAGGCCGAAGTGGAAAGTGATGTCCAACCAGCTCATCCGCCTCCCTATTCGAAGATCGATAATTACCTGCGGATCTACATGGGCGCGTGATGCCAGGAAGAAGAGAACCGGCAATTCCTCGTCATGCATATGATAACGATCCCTGACATACACGACTCGTGACTGAGGCACATCGTAATGATCACCGATCGAAAGATAGAAATTGCTGAGTTGTCCATTTGTGATTGAAATCCCTGTACTTACATTTTGTGCAAATGCTGTCGCTACACATGTCGCGAACATGGCAACAACGAACTGGAAAGCGACTCTTTTCATGACTACCTCCATTGAACCTTCTTTATTAAACCTTTCAGAATAATCCAGGCTCCTGTCTGAAATGGGGGATATGTGTTCAAAAACCATTTAGAAATGCAAGCAATTTGCAACCCAAACCAGCGTCAGGCATAAGCCGGTTCTTATGATTCTCGTATGGCTTTTATTATCAGTAATTATAAATGAAGGCGCATGGAATTCTCTTATCAATTCCAGCGGCTGTTTTTCATCTGCCGGGGAAAAGTGCTTATTTTCATCACATCAAGTGCTGGCAATCAGCACTCTCGGGCTCATAGATAAATGTACATATCTGAATTTGATTTTCCTATAAGTACTATTTCAAAAGTAGGATTCCTGTATCTCTTCTGGATAATCGTAACTCATTATCCCTCATGGATATGAATGGTCTAATCCTCAAATAACTTGTCAAAAGTGTGATTAAAATCACGGAAAAATTCTGTTTCGCCGCCGAAATTCAAATGGAATTAGCAACGGATAGATTAAGAATAAAAGATAGGGGTATGTTGATGCAGGTAATGCGATGGGAAGGTGGTGGTAACTATAAAATAAATCCTATGACACCTGCTATTGCTTCATGGCATGAATTTGGCCATGCTTATAAGTATTTACATAGTAGTTGGCTTACTCGATGGATGAAATTAGTACCCCGGACAAATAAAAAGGCTCTTGAGTGGGAAAATCGGATTTAATAGCACAATGCCACCTCGGTTTCGCCAGGATCGTTCGGGACGATAAATTCCCTCCACCGTGAACGGGGGGATAAAACTCCGTGGTACCTCACAAGGCTAAATCGTGGCGGGGCACTATCGCTGCCAGCTTGGATACGAGATCAAGGGGTTCGAAAATGACATGAGTCGCCTCATTGCGCCACTTGTGCCGGAGTTGATAAGGCATGGGTATCCTGAGCAGGCTAAGTTTTAATTGAAATCTGCTTTCGGGACTTGTCGTACTGATGGATCGACGTTGAAATAATCTTTCTTTTCGAAGCCGCACATGTTCGCGATTATGATGCTTGGAAAGGTCTCACATTTGTTGCGGTAGTCACGTACGTTTCCGTTAAAGAATCTTCGAGCGGCCTGGATTCTGTCTTCGGTATTAACCAGTTCATGCTGAAGTTCGAGAAAATGCTGGTCAGCTTTCAGATTCGGATAGTTCTCAACTATAGCTAGGAGTCTCTGCAATGCGCCGACAAGCTGTTTTTCGCTTATTGCCTGTTGAGCAATCGCTCCTGTATTTGCCATACACTGAGCGCGAAGCTGAGTGACACGCTCGAAAATTTCTCTTTCATGAGCAGCGTATCCTTTTACTGTCGCGACAAGATTGGGAATTAATTCATACCTGCGCTTAAGCTCGGTATCGATATTACTCCATGAATTGGAAATATGATTTCGTAAAGCAACTAATGTATTATATGTTAAAATGACATATACTATTGGCAATAAAATGAAAATCCCGATAATAATAAAAGCTTCAATCATAATTACTTCCGAGTAAAAACATAATCAGCAATTAGTGACCTGATTTCAATCAAGCAATTTAAATTCGATTCGATTAATTCCGGTGAAAGCGTGCGATTAAAATAGATTGCCAGAATATCATTTTCAATTTCTATACTCAGATTCGTATGAGACAGAAGATAGTCAATCATTTTGACATTGCATATATCATACGCGAATTTCTTGTCCTTCGAACGAACACAGAACTTACGTGAAAATTCGTGCGATTCGAAATCAATGTCATCATATCCGAGTGCCTGTCCAATTTTCGAAAAAATCCCTTCCGGCGCTATCGTCAATTCAGGAAATATCACAGGCATTTCCAAAAGAAAGAAGGATAGATGATGACGCCGAGTATTTTTACCTGAACCTGTCGTATAATGATAATCAAAAGCTTTTACATCATGGCCGCGATAATTTCCGTATAAAGTATTCGATGCATATCGCCTCCTGCCCTGATGGAACTTGTTTATAAAGTTATATTTACGACCTACAGCTCTATCCTTGCCCATATAGAAATGCAAACCAAGCTTAGCCGCAAGATTGCTCATGGCTTCACGCCGCTTCTGTGCGGCTATGAAACCATAAATACCGAAAATAATAGCAATAACTGCAAATAATATAAACAGTACTGGCATTAACTATTCCTCTAATGTGCGTAGGAAAAATGAACGCCTGTATTTAAAATTTTGCCCCTATCGAAACCTGCCCTTGGCTTCCGATAATCAGTTGTACGTTATTTATCTGAAATTTCGAGCCGGATTTTACTACGGGATGAAACCAAACAAAAAGATATTTTGGCATAGTAGGAATAGCTGCGGTTTGTAAGGTAGTCAATCTGGCGGGGGAACGATTAGATATCGAAAGATGTACCCTGGCTTCTAATTTCCCAGAACCGCGCTTCTGGGAAGTAATCCCTGCTCCCTTGACGAACTAAGCGTTAACCGGACATGTGAAATTGTATACAGCAGTCGAAAGGTGTACGGGTATACTCATGAACACAGGAGCCTCGAACTCCTATCCAGGAAGTCCACAATAACATAAAAAAGCTGAGGGGAAATGAACCTGTCCAGGCACCGGGAGCAAATGGCTCCTCGGGAAACAGGGGAAGGGTTCAACCCTCCTATCCCCCCAGAGGGATATAAAATTTCAGATCGAAATTTCTCCATACGCAATTTTTCAAGGCGAGAATTTGGCTGCGTATTGGCTGTAGAAGGTGCGTTATTTTGTCACGTTATGCTGCTCTGTGCAGGGTTTTCCTGCCTGTCTATATTTCACGCTGATTTGCATATACTCCTGCATAGATCGCGTTTCCCTCGCATCGTTCGAAAATAACCTGCGCAATCCTTACTCCCGACCGGAGCTTTATCGCATTTCTGCTTGCATTGAATATTTCGAAAACTTGGCGCGTTTTATTAATACCCGGCTGCAGAAAGCTTGCAGTGACGTGCACCATCAATCCCATGCGGGCAAATCGGCTTCGCCCTTCCAGTGACCCAGCGATATTCGGAGGCAAGGTGAGTTTCTCAAGGGTCATACCCAGCACCAATTCTCCTGGTTTTAGGAGATAGTAGCTCTCAGCCGGGACATCAATGATTCGCGTGATGCTCAAAAGAGTACCGGCATCCTGGGCCATTTCTATTAAATCGATTTCATTAAGCCCTTCAGTAAAAACTCGAATCTGATGATACAAAGTCATATCGTACGAAGCAGCGTTCAACGCAGACTCTTCAAAAGGATCGATAACAATGTCACCTGATTGCACGGCTTTTAATATTTCATTGCGAGTTAATATCATGGAATTCCTTTTTAGCTCAAAACCAGTTCTTAGATATTACATCAGTGTCCGGGGCCTTAGAGCGCGGAAGTTGTGTTTTTTGCCCCAATATCTGCCCGTGCCGGGTAGAATCTTGCAGACTCAATGGGATCAACACTTGACATGAAATCCAGTATTAAGGAAGACGAACCTGGAGGCGTGATTCGTTTTTCTTAAAGTTGAACTATTTTGCAGTTGTCGAATACATAGATCTCTCGAGGAGGGAAATTCAGGCTCTTATACAATTCGTGAATCTGTCCGTTACTTCTCAAAAACAGCCGTTCGGGAAGATACTCGAGCAGGATCTTAGGATCTGGTATGTTTCCGCTCTTCACCTTCTTCTTTAACTCCCTCAAACTCTTGAACTGAGCCCTGATCCTCTTGCGTGTTGACTTCAGACTTCTGATAGCTCTGACAACAAAACCGATAGTGCTTCTATTTGGATTCTCCCTGATAATTGAAAGGAATTTTTTGAGTAGGCTCTTGGACTCCAAAATCATCTGCCCTGCAATTCTTAATCTTAGCTGATTACTGTCAGACATAATGCCAATATATCTGAGCAGCTCCTCTGTTTGCGCAGTCGTTCCCATTGAAGCTACAAAAACCTCTCCCTGCGCGTCAGTGACACGCCTTGTCTCATTTATAATTGCCCCGATTTCATTGATATTATCAAGGAAATCGACAACACCTGTAGCAACAATCGATGTTTTGAATTGACGGCTTCTGAAAGGCATACGATTCGCGTTTGCGAGGATAAGCTTAATGCCCCTGCGCTTCTTTGCATACGCGATCATTTGTGGACTGAAATCAATCCCTTCCGTAATAAAGCCGTACTCTCGTAGTCCTGCTACCAAAAGGCCCTGTCCTGCCCCTATAACCAGAACGGGGCTTGTTATCAGGGGGATTAATGGGCCAAGGTTGTC
>JARRLM010000098.1:0-6140 GCA_037386985.1 Acidobacteriota bacterium
ATTTGAGCTTTTCCAGTTCCGGTATAGTTATCTTTCCTATTCCCACGATACAGGGCGCACTGGCGCCCAGAGCCGCCGCCATTCCTGCTTCAGCCCAGATAGTGGCGGATATGACGCCTCCGGGAATGCGGGACAGCCAGTTTCTGGCAGCCTTGAAAAGATCCGAGCCGATAGGTGTTTCCGCGATCAGGCATCCCAGCAGCACAAATAGAGGGAGGGGTGTCCAGGCCAGGCTGTATAGAAAATAGAACGTTTGACCCCCGAGTTTGTCGAGAGCGCTCATTCCGAAAAATGCAATCCCCACGATAATCGAACTGGATAGAAGTGCCCATGCAATGGGCACTCCGACGAGCAGCAGGGCAAGCATGACGGCAACGCATATTATGGCTGAGGCGTTATAGTCCATGGATGGCCTTCATTCAGGATGGATTCTTCATGCCCGGTCGACCCGCCGTGTTTTGCTCTCTTTTCCCGGGTTTCCGGTATTGGTGAAGGGATGAAAATATCCCCTGGCATAATTGGATGACGGAGACAAGGAATAAAAAACCGTAACCGACCGGGATCAAAACTTTTACAGGGAATAACGGTTCCGCCCATGATGACATGCTGCGTTCGCCTATTCTCAGGGAAAACATGGCGGCTTCCCATCCCTTCCATGCGAGGACTACGCTGCACAGAACGGCCAGAGAGGGGGACAGGATCCGGTTTACGAAAAATTGAAATCTCGGGGGCAGGCGGGTGAGAATGAAATCTCCCCTGAGATGACGCTCCTGCTTCTGCAGAGCAGCTACCGACAGAACAAAACACCACAGCAGCAACATCATGCTGATTTCATAGGAATAGGGTTCGGGATTGTGCATGATGTAGCGTCTGGTGACGCCATACGTTGCGGTAAATGCCATGGACAGGATCATTACGCCGCTGACGGCGAGCAATCCCTGCGATATATAGCCAACGATTTCAACAACACGGCTGTTTTTGCTGTCCAAACTTCGAGTCTCCGAATGGGAAACGGTGCGCTCCTAAAAATCGGCTGGCCCGGTTGTGCGTGAGGCTATTTAAGGCCGCTTCTTTCGGGCACTGTCCATCAATGATTCCGGTTTGCTTCATCCATGATTTTCTTTATACGTACTCCCAGATCTCCCAATGCTTCGATTTTCTTATTGATGTACGGCTGTACGATAGCTTTCCACCTGTCTCGTTCCGTTTTGGGCACATCATATATTTTCGCTCCCAGTTCCGTGAGAAATATTCTGTCCGTTTCCTTCCATGCCTTGATCTGGTATGCATTCATTTCATCGCAGGCTTTCTGAGCTTCCTCGAGAAAGATCTGCCGTATATTCGTAGGCATTTCATTCCAGACATCCAGGTTGATGTTGTAGGAAAGGAAAGTCGGCTGTGCATAGAAGAGGGTTATATATTCTGCGGAGTCGGTAAGTGTATAGACTATGTCCGAACGCATGGAGTTCAATACCGCGTCCACGGTGCCTTTGGACAAGGCGGAGTAGAAGTCGGTCCAGAAAACAGTGACGGGCGCACCGCCTAAGGCGGTTGCCAGTGCGGAACCCTGCGAATTACCGGTTCCTACCAGCAGCCCCTTCCAGTCTTCCAGTCTTTTCACCGGCCTTTTAGACAGCAGTTCCTGGGCGCCCGTGGTATAGGCCGCAAGTCCCTTCATATTCAGATACTTCTCAAATATTTCCCTGCTGAACAGCTCGACAAGCGGTTTTGTGGCGGCGACGTTTGCTTCGATAGTATCATAGGACATGGGATATTCCGCCAGGCCCGGATGAAGTCCTTCAAAAATTCCTATTCCGACCACGGACATTTCAACCGAGCCTTGCCTTACCGCATCGTACATCTCTGGAACCTTTACCATCGTCTCGCCGGGAAAAACCCTGACTTCATACGCGCCCCCTGTTTCGCGCGTGACCGCTTCTGCAAATTTTTCCGCATTTAAAGTAAGCTCGTCACCGGGCGGATTGGGAATGGCCAGTCTCACAGTCACTGTGCCATCGGTCCCGGAAGACTGTGAAACGGTTGATGATGGCGAACAGGAAGGAATGCAAAAAAAGATTGTTGCCAGAGAAATACAGATAATCCACTCTAAAAAGAATTTATTGTTTGTCATGCCTGCTCCCCGACGTCCGGAACTCCGTCTTATGCACATACACTGCCGGCTGCTGAAATCATTGCGCTAATTACTGTTTCGCTAATGGGTCCCGCGTACTATAGTGATTTTCCGGAATTGTATCAAGATTTAACCCTCGTAATTGATGCGCAGGATTGGTGGCGGTTCACACTGTATCTCAATCCATTTTTGGGTGTGCGGGTGATGGAATCCGATCAGGGCATGGTGCAGGAAGTAACCTATATCTGAAGGAAGCGCCCGGCTGTCCGGAGCCGGGATGCCTCCGGTTTTATAAAGCGGATCGCCTATAAGTGGAAATCCTGCAGCAGCCATGTGAATGCGTATCTGGTGGGGTCGGCCCGTAATGATCCGGACCTGGGCCAGGAAACCCTTCCTGCGCCTCTCCAGGATCGATATCCTGCTCTTGGCGGATTTTCCTTTGAGGCTGGCTGCATATACTGTCTTCAGGATATTGTGGGGCATCGGGCCTATCGGAACATTCACTTCAAACTCATCGACATTCGGGACACCGGTTGCCAGAGTGCGATATATTTTCAGAACTTTTCGGTCTTCCCATTTCCGAAACATCTGTTTTCTGGTCTTTCCTGTTAATGTGAACAGGACTATTCCAGACGTTCCTCGTCCGAGCCGGTGTGATGGATTGGCTTCCGGAAAATGGCGGCGGACAAGGGAGAAAAGTGTGTTGTCCATGAAATCCCCTCCGCCGGGAAGAGTCGGCAGCCCGGCCGGTTTGGCGACCGCAAGCAGGTCTTTATCCCGGTACAGGACTGCAAACGAGCAGGGGGCATCCGGTTCTTTCCAGGGAGGACGCATCCAGGTCAATAATTGTCCTGGTTTCAGGATCTGGCTCCTCTGGACAGCGATGCCGTCCAGTAGAACTCTCCCGGCAGCTATGCGCTTCAGCCACTCTTCCGTTGGGAATGCCGGGAAGCAACGCACCAGGTAATCGATAACCGCACAGCCCTCAGCTTCGGCGCCAACGAATTTTCGATATTCAAATCCCCGGTTCAGTGGAGTCATAATTTTAGAACTTCCGGAGCGGTTATATTCCTTGATTCCGTTTGAGAAAATACAGATATAATAGCCGCGTTAGCCTGAAAATGTGGCTTTTATAGTCAAAATAGTTTGTATTGGCAAATATATTCTCGCTTCCTATTTGAAAGACCGTAGCCGGGAGACAAAAAGACATGAGGAGTGAAAGGATTACGGAGTCGTTTGGATTATGGGAGATGATTTTTACGGTTTTGCTTTTCGCTGCAATTATCGGGATGGCCTGCAACTCCGACCGGAAACCACAGCCCGATCCCGAGACAGGCGGGACCGGCAAAGTTCTTGGACTTGCCTTCGACTGTCTTCAGGTTTCCAGTCTGGAGCGATCGATAGAATATTACCGGACGCTCGGTTTTAGCATTTCGGGCGACACCAATCCTCCCTGGATTGAAGATGAGGCTGCAAACAGCCTGTATAAAACTCCTGGAGCCAGGTTCCGCACGGCTACCCTGAACATGGACAGCACTGTTTCCGGGCAGACATTCACTCTGTATCTACGGGAGTATAAGGGAATTGATCGCGGAGACAGAGTGGATCATCACCCGCGCAGTCCTTCTTCAAGCCATATCGGAATCGTTGTTCCCGAGGCGGATGCATTGTGGGCGAAAATGCAGGATTCGGGCATGCTCCGGCCCCTTTCCTGGGATGGGAAACTGGTCCGTATGCCGGGACAGAGCTCAGGCGGTATTGCCTACGTCCGGGATCCGGACGGCCTGAACGTTGAAATCATCGGCATCAAGCCGGAAGCAGGTGCGGGGCGGCAGATGCCGGACAATCATCCGAGCTTTCACCACCTGGGACTTGTTGTGCTGAATTCCGTAAAATCAAAATCCTTTTACGGGGATCTGCTGGGCGCTGAATTTCCTCAGGGCCCGGCAGAATGGCTCAGCGGGGATATGTACGATGCCGCAGTCGGAGGGCGTGGATACGTTATACGTCTGATCAATGGATCTTTTCCGGAGGCAGCGGCGCCGCAGACTGCGATGCGCTTTGAGCTGGTGGAATATCAGAACCCGATTCGTAATGATTACGACGCCTATCGTTATTCGGATGTTACTGTCCATTGTATCGGGCTACAGGTGGCAGGCCTCGATGCTCTCTACGCCCGGCTCCGGAACGCGGGAGTGGAAACCTGGTCGGAAGGCGGTATAGTGCAGCTGAAGGACTCCACCCGTCGTGTGGTTGTCCGGGATCCGGATGTCGGCGCCTTCATCGAATTATTCGAGAAACGGCAGATTTAAATGCGCGTATTTCAATTTGAGATTCAGAGAAATATAATTCATTGAGTTATCTCTATACCCACTGAATCCTTATGGTCGGCAATTGCTTTCCCGCTTTTTTGAAACAGAATTATCTGTTGTTTTTTCTGAGGATTTATTGTCATTATCGATGGACACGTTCGACTTAAAATAAGGAGACCAGACACTATGCGGTTCAAAATATTTGCGATGGCTGTAATTGTATTTGGGTTGGTAGCGGCAACAGCCCTGGCTGCCGACGTGACAGGAACATGGGTTGCGGAGAGGGAAGGTCGAGGCGGTCAACCCATGAAACAGACTTTTGTATTTAAGGCTGACGGTGCCAATTTGACCGGAACGATGGATTTCGGCATGGGAATGGGGGAGCCGAATCCCATCTCGGAAGGCAAGATCGATGGCGACAACATTTCCTTTGTCGTGGCTGTCAGTTTCGGCGGCAATGACATGAAGATGAATTTTAAAGGCAAAGTAACCGGCGATGAGATGGAACTGACCATGGAAATGGAAGGCGGCATGGGCGGTCGCGGCGGCGGTCCCGGAGGTGAAAGGCCCCCTATCATTGCCAAGCGGCAGAAATAGCCCGGCTGATAGCCCATACCAGAGAATTCGTTGCCAAGGGCCAGCCGGGGGGGCGGTAAAGTTCTCACCGGATATCATTCGCCCCGGCGGTGGAGTTCCAAAGCCTATGGAGTTGATTGTAAAAAGACAGTAACCCGCTCCACCTTTCCATGTAATTAGTGTTGTGAGGCAAATATGCCTGTAGGGGCGAAGCTTACGCCTTCGCCCCTAGCCGAATCGAAGATTCGGCCGGGCTTTGGCGGACAAGGTGTGTTCGCCCCTGATCATGAGTAAATCAGATTCCGCTTACTTCCCGATACAAAAAAGCGTGTTATCGCTGCGTAAAAACAGATGTCCGTTTGAAATGGCTGGAGAGGCGATCATACGCTCATCCAGGTTGTTTCTGGAAAGAATAGTCCCTTCCCGGCCGGCTTTCAGAACAAAGGTTTCTCCCGTTTCACTCACCATGTAGACTTTGCCGTCTCCTGCAATCGGGGAGGAGAAGAAAATCCCCCCGAGCCGCTTGCGCCATACGGTTTCGCCATTTGTTGCATCTGCGCAGGTTACGATGCCAACCTCATTCGTGACATACAGCAGGTCTTCGTAATACAGAATGGACGGAACGTAAGATGCTCCGCCGGAGGTTCTCCATAGGATGTTACTGTCCGTAACATCTCCCCGTCCTCCGGGCCGAATGGCCAGAAAGTCGCTGTTGCGATATCCCCGGACCAGGTAGACTATTCCGTCATGAAAGACCGGAGTCGGAATTGGCGTCTGCCGCCATTTGCCCGCATGCCAAAGTGGTTTGCCGTCCGATGGATCGTATGCATCGATCCTTTCGCTGGAATTTATTATCAGCTCTTCTCCCGTCGGGGTGCTGACGACGAAAGGTGTAGCGTGCGATATTTTGCCCTCACCCCGATCCACCTTCCATCGTTCCTTCCCATTACTTTTATCCAGCGCCAGAAGATAGGAGGCGCCGTCATGATCGCAGAGCAAAAGGAGCAGATCTTTATGGAGTGTCGGCGAACTGCCGTGGCCCCACCTAGTTGTGAATGGGGCGTATTCCTTGTCGAGATGTCGGGTCCAGACGGCCTGCCCATCCATGTCCAGAGCCAGGA
>JARRLM010000099.1:0-6135 GCA_037386985.1 Acidobacteriota bacterium
GGAAGTCGATCCAGGGTTGAGCCTTAATCCGGCTTTCTTTTGCGGCAACGAGGTATAGAGTGTCACCGGTTTGTGCTTCTGAAGCGACCGGCAGCATAAGGACGCATATAAATACGGCGGTGATCCACCTAGAGGTACGATTCATTTCACAATCCTTTTCAAACAACGCAAACCCCAGGCGTATTCCCCGGGGTTTTGTTCCATATTTAAAAATCTTCAATATAGTAACAAGAGGCGGCGCGAATGTCACTTTTTAGAGACACTTTCAGCCATATTCTGGCATAGTATAAGGCCTTGCTCAGGGGTTGGCTTTTTGATTCATATACGGCGTCTGGATTCAGATTTTCATAAAGCCTGGGAACCCAGGAAACGGCTGATGATGAAATGTATGCTGGGAGAAAAGGAGAAGTATCCATGAAGAATGCAGTCTGGAAAATTATCGCTCTGTCATTGTTGGTTACGGCCGCGTTTATGACGGCACCCGCTTACGAATCCCTGGTCGGGCCTACGGGTGTCCTGAAGTACGATACTGAAAAATCCTACGGCGGATATACCCTTTTTTCGCCCATGATCAATTGCAAGACTACCTATCTTATTGATATGGAAGGAAATATTGTCCATCAATGGGATACGGAATATGGCCCGGGTGCCTACGCAGAGCTGTTGCCGAACGGAAATCTCCTCAGGGGCGGGACGCTGGCGAATCCCCCTGCGAACTTTGGTGGTGCGGGGGGAATCGTTCAGGAGATTGACTGGGATGGAAATGTTGTCTGGGAATACAAGCTGATGACCCCGACCGAAATACAGCATCATTGTTTCAAACGCATACCGAACGGCAATACCTTGATTCTGGCCTGGGAATTCAAATCGATTGAGGAAGCCATCGCCAAAGGGCGCGATCCGAACACCATTCCGGTGAGTGCATATGCTATGAACCAGAGGATAACCGGATTCTGGGTCGACTTTGTCCGCGAGGTGAATCCTGAGGGAGCAACCGTCTGGGAGTGGCATGTTTGGGATCATCTTGGCAAAGGTCCCCAGAAATTTGATTTAAACTATCGTCTGCCGGAACCGATGGGTGGGGTCTATCCCAATTTCGACTGGACGCATTTCAACGTGGTCGATTATGTTGAAGATACCGACCAGGTTCTTCTTAACTCCCGCAATTTCAGCGAAGCGTATCTCGTGAACCACGAAACGGGTGCGATTGAATGGCGCTGGGGAAACAAGAGCGCCTACGGTCAGGGAAGGGCTCCATCCTGGTACGACAACGGCGATCAGAAAGTTTTCGGATCTCACAACGCGACACCGCTCGAAAACGGGAATATCCAGATTTTCGACAACGGATCGGAACGCCCGGAAGGAAATCGCTCAGCCGTCATTGAAGTAAACCCTGAAACAAACGAGATTGTCTGGGAATACGCGGCTAAAGACTCAACAAGTTTTTTCAGTTACCGCCAGGGGTCCGCTCAAAGGCTGCCGAATGGGAATGTGCTTGTTACTTCCACGCAGCACGGACACATTTTTGAAGTGACTCCACGGAAGCAGATCGTATGGGATTATGTGGTGCCGATTCGAAACGGCGAGGCTGTTTGCACCATTGAAGATGGGGATAGAGAGCACTCTGTCAACAACATGGTGCATCGTGCCTATCGGTATGCAGCGGATTATCCGGGACTGAAAGGGAAGGATCTCAGCGTCAAAGGTCCGCTCGCCGAAGGGTGCCCCCAATTCTATAAGGTTTTCAATGTGAAATAGTTCATTGAAATCTAGAACTCAGAACTTTCGCTTAGGGAAGGCTTTTGAGCGCTTCCAGGACCTGTTCGTTCGTCGGTCGAACCCTGTAATTCACATCTAGAAATTTCCAGCGGACAATTCCTTTTTTGTCAATGACATAGGTAGCAGGATGCGGCAGTCCGTTGCTTTCCGGATTCAGGATGCCGTAGCGATCAATGACGGAATGTCCCGGATCGGATAGCAGCAACAGATCGGGATGAATTGCATCCGTAGGATTTCTTCGGAAAATTTTCTGCAGGTCCTCCTTTTTATCGACGGTAACGGCGAGAAGGACCGTATCGGGTACCGAGGCTTCTTTTAAGAGTGCATTCAGCTTTCCAAGCTGGTCGATGCAAAACGGTCACCAGTAGCCGCGATAAAAAACGAGGACGACGTTCTTTTTCCCCCGATAACTTGAAAGAGTGACCCGCTCGTCGTCTTTGGACTCCAGTGCGAAGTCCGGCGCCTGAATTCCAATGTGTACCCGATCGAGATCGGTCGGCGAAAAATTGGCACCTTTATTGGTGGACTCGGTTTGTTGAGCCATAACGGTTGAACTGTATGCAGTAACCAGAAGCAGCAGGGTAAGCCAGATTTTTTTCATGATTTCATCCTTTGTTCCCCATTCATTTAATATGGTTCATGAATGATTCTAATATTTTCAGCGTCTGCTGGCAAATTTCCGCCTCCAATAAAGTTGACGATATATATCAGGTATGCTGTAATTTATGAGTCCACCACCTGCCCGAATGACAGGAGATGGGCGGGCAAGTTTCATGGAGGCAGCCCGCACGGGCTCTATCCTCGAAGTTCTTACCCTTAAAAATCTAATGGAGGTGCGTATGTGCGGGAAACCCGACGAAACAGTGGACCTCGCGTTGCTGGAGCCGGTTCTGAAGGAACACGACAGCCGCAAAGGCACCCTGATCCCGGTTCTGCAGCAGGCTCAGGCACTGTATGGGTATCTGCCGCGCCCTGTATTAGACCTGATTTCAAAACGGCTGCGTATTCCAATGAGCAAGATATACGGAGTCGCAACCTTCTATTCCCAGTTTTACCTGGAGCGGCGCGGACAGCACGTGCTCAAAGTGTGTGATGGAACCGCCTGTCACGTCAAAGGAACGCCGGCTCTCCTCAACGCGGTTCGCGAGCAGTATGACATTAAGCCCGGCCAGACAACCGAGGATTATGAGCTGACACTTGAGGTCGTATATTGTATTGGTTCCTGTGCATTGGCTCCGGTTGCAGTTCTGGATGCACAGGTGATGGGGCAGGTGCGCCGGGAGAACCTTTTGACACAAATCAAGAAACGGACGGTCAATCCGGCGGTGGAACAATAAGGTCTCGGTTTTATTCAAGTCGGCCGACCGGCGCGGTCAGGAGGGCCTCATGGCATCCACAGACATAATCGACATCAATCAGAAAAGAGAGCAGGCTAAAAAGCAGTGGCGGAAAAAAACAGAGGCCGAATTCTACGTTACGATCGGTGTGGGAACATGCGGATTGGCTGCCGGATCTGCGGAAACGCTGGCGGCGATTGAAGCGGAGCTCCAGCAGAGAGACTTGCAGGCGACCGTCAGCAGGGTCGGCTGTGTCGGCATGTGCTCCTATGAGCCGATGGTGGAATTGCAGATGCCCGGGCGTCCGCGCATAAACTACGGCAAGGTAACGGCTGACTGTGTTGCAGAAACCCTGTCTGCTTACCTGGATAGCTCTCAGGTTCAAAAAAGCGTCATAATCGGGCAGGTGGACGAAACCATAACCCGCCGGGACGGTCGTGCTCTTTATGCACATTCTTTTCTGAATACCGAAAACCTCGAAAAAATTGCCTTTCACCGCAAACAGCTGCGAATTGTACTGTCCAATTGCGGGCTGATTAATCCCGAATCGATCGACGATTACCTGGCTATGGACGGCTATAAGGCCCTGGAAATGGTCATAGGCGGAATGTCGCCGGAGCAGGTTATCGAGGAAGTCAAAGAATCCGGCCTGAGAGGGCGCGGGGGTGGAGGATTCAACGCGGGCGTCAAATGGAGCCTGGCCCGAAAAACAGAACGCTGGCCCAAATATGTCGTTTGCAACGCCGATGAGGGCGATCCCGGAGCATTCATGGACCGTTCCGTCCTGGAAGGAGACCCTCATTCGTTGATTGAGGGGATGACCATTGCCGGTTATGCAATCGGCGCTTCCTATGGAGATGTCTATTGCCGTGCTGAGTACCCTCTGGCAATCCGTCGATTGAACATCGCACTTGAGGAAGCCCGGAAGGTGGGGTTGCTGGGTGAGAATATTATGGGTTCGGATTTTTCCTTTAATATTGAGATCAAGGAGGGCGCCGGCGCCTTTGTTTGCGGTGAAGAGACAGCCCTGATGAATTCGATTATGGGAGAGCGGGGGCAACCCTGGCCCCGTCCGCCCTACCCGGCTGTCGCCGGCTTGTGGGGACAGCCCAGCAACGTGAATAACGTCAAGACTTATGCCTATACACCGCGGATCATCCGCATGGGAGCCGACTGGTTCAAAGGCCTGGGAACGGAGGGCAGCCCCGGGACTGCGGGTTTTGCGCTGAGCGGAATGGTCAATCGCACCGGATTGATTGAAGTGCCCATGGGGATAACCCTGCGCGACATCATTTACGATGTGGGCGGCGGTGTTCCGGATGGAAAGAAATTCAAGGCCGTTCAGACCGGCGGCCCGCTGGGCGGCTGCCTGCCGGAGGAGTATCTGGACGTCCCGGTCGACTTCGACTCCCTGAAAGCAGCCGGCGCCGTGATGGGTTCGGGCGGCATGATTGTTGCGGATGAAACCACCTGCATGGTGGAATTTTCGAAATATTTCATGCGCTTTGTAACCGAGGAATCATGCGGCAAATGCCCGCCATGCCGAATCGGCAGCACCCGTATGCTCGAAGTTCTTGAAAGAATTACCTCCGGAGACGGTAAACCGGAAGACCTGGACGAAATCCGGTATCTGGCCAGGGGGATGCAGCAGGGATCCCTGTGCGGTCTGGGACAGCTGGCTCCCGCGCCCGTGCTTTCGGCGCTCCGTCACTTCGAAAGTGAATTCTGGGCCCATATCCATGAAGGCCGATGTCCTTCGGCAAGCTGCGAGATGCTGGTACGTGCGCCCTGCGTCAGCGCGTGTCCCGCCGGAGTGGATGTTCCCGCCTACCTTGCCCTGGTCGCCCAGGGCCGTCATGCCGAAGGGCTGGCAATTCATCGCAAATCCAATCCTTTTCCTTCGATCTGCGGGCGGGTCTGCCCTGCATTCTGCGAGCGGCGCTGCCGCCGCGGGCAGATCGACGAATCGATAGCCATTCGCCAGGTGAAGCGTTTTATGGCGGACGAGTCGTTTACCGAACCGTGGACGCCCCCCAGAATGGCTCCGAAAAAGGATGCCAGGATCGCGGTCATAGGATCCGGCCCCTGCGGTCTTACAGCCGCTCTACGCCTGGCTCAAAACGGTTATGATGTGACCGTATTTGAGCGTATGTCGCAGCCGGGCGGCATGATGACTTACGGCATTCCCGCCTATCGTCTGCCACGGGAGGAGCTTTTCGCCGAAATCGACCATATCCGAAGGGCCGGCGTAGAAATCCGATGCGGTCTGGAGCTGGGCTCCGACTTCACAATCAAAAGCCTGCAGGAGGACGGCTACAAGGCCATAATCCTGGCTCTGGGGGCGCATCAGAGCCGTTCGCTCGGGATCCCGGGCGAAGACAAGAAAGGCGTTTATCACGGCGTCCAGCTGCTGCGCGATATTGCGGAAGGCCGTATCCCGGATCTGTCCGGAAAGCGTGTGGTCGTTGTCGGCGCCGGGGACACGGCCATGGATGCAGCCCGTTCTTCGATGCGTCTGGGCGCGAAAGAAGTCAGCATTGTCTATCGTCGCTCCCGGGAGCAGGTGCCCGCCCAGGATGAAGAATTTATTGCAACGGAGCAGGAAGGCGTTCGGATTCATCTTCTTGCGAATCCGGTTATGATTATGGGAGATGAATCGGTTACGGGCGTTCGTCTGCAGCGCCAGGAATTGGGTGATTTTGATTCCTCCGGCCGTCGCCGTCCCGTGGCTGGTCCAGGTTCCGAGTACGATATGTCGTGCGATCTTCTGATTCCGGCAATCGGCCAGATCACGTGGGTGGAAGATGAAAGCGTGGGTATGAGCCGCAAAGGATCCTTCCAGGTAGGGGAAGCTTTCGAGATTGATATCCCGGGTGTTTTTGCCGCCGGCGATGCGGTCAGCGGACCGGCGACGGTGGTACAGTCCGTTGCGCACGGAAATGAAGTCGCCATAACGGTCGATACCTGGCTGAAAAAGGGGAAACTCGGCGGTGTCTATAATCACCCTGATAGGCAATAT
>JARRLM010000100.1:0-6129 GCA_037386985.1 Acidobacteriota bacterium
AGGTTATTGGGAGGAGGGAAGAGGGCGAACACCAGGCTGTCCGCCGACTTGTCATGCGGCTTGTCAGGCGTAGCCCGGCGGAAGCGAAGCTTCGGCTAGCGGCGAAGCCTGAAGCCCGGCCGAATCTACGATTCGGCTAGGGGCGAAGGCGGAAGGTTCGCCCCTACCTACACTTTTATAGAAAACAGATTTTCAGCTTCGCTCATCAGGGCTTTGACTGTGGCGTAATCGGTCTGGTCGCGCTGCATTGGCGTAATGGAAATATAATTATTGATAATCGCCTTGCGGTCGGACCACAGATCGGTCTTCTGATGCTCTTCTGAGTTCTGAGGCAGCACATTGTATTCCGCATTCTTGTCCAGAGCGTTGAAGTGCGGGATGTGCTGGGAACAGCCCTGCCGGGTGATTTTCATTCCGCGGACTTTGCGAATAGGAAAATTCACATTAAGGCATAACTCGCCACTCAGCCCGTTCTGCATCAGTGAGGAAACCAGGTCCCGTGTGAAAGCGGCGCACTCTTTAAAACGTACCGATCTGTTGTCATAGGCCTGGGAAACGGCTATCGAAGGAATTCCGTGTCGGGACGCCTCGCGCGCGGCAGCGACGGTTCCCGAGTACATAATATCGTCCCCGAGGTTGGCGCCACAGTTGATACCGGAAATTACCAGGTTGGGGAATATGTTAAAAAGATGCTGTAGCGCATAAATGATACAGTCGGCCGGAGTGCCGTCGAGGACGTATCGATCCTCTTCAAGCTTCTTCATCTCGAGTGAGGAATGAATGGTCAGGCCATGACTTACGCCGCTTCGTTCACGGTCGGGCGCAACTATGACCAGCCGGGCGAGGCCCTCCAGAGTCTTCTCCAGGACTCTTAGCCCTTCGGCTTCAATCCCATCATCATTTGTAAGCAGAATAACAGTCACGATAAAAAATAAATGGTCGGGACGAGTGGATTTGAACCACCGACCACACGCACCCCAAGCGTGTGCGCTACCTGGCTGCGCTACGTCCCGACCGCAGATTCAAACGTATCATCCACGATCCAGCAAAGTCAATATGTTCTCAAGTTCAGACTTTACTTTATTTATGCGGTCCGACTTAGGTTTGGGCATACTTTGCGATTCCGTTCGCCTCTGTTTACTTTTTGATCGGCGCGCCGGAGGCTCAGTTTCTGAAGCAACCGCAGGCGATTTGGCCCCCAGGTGTTTCCGCGCACCGGGGATGGTAAATCCCTCTTCGTATAGAAGTTCCCGGATTCTTAGCAGCAGCTCTATATCTTTTGGACGGTAGGTTCGCTGGCCGGATTTACTTTTGGGCGGTGAAAGAGTGGGAAATTCAGTCTCCCAGAATCGCAGGACATGCGCTTCCACACCCACAATCTCACTTACTTCCCTGATTTTGTAATAAAGCTTATTAGGAACAAACGCCATAGTCTTTAAACTGTTTTTAAATACTTTGACGGTCTAAATTTCACGGTATTTCTACCCGGTATGATAATAGACTCTCCTGTTTGAGGATTGATACCCTTTTTATCCTTACGCCGCCGGACCGTGAAGCTTCCGAAGCCGCTGAGAACCACCCTTTCTCCCTCAGACAATCGCCCCTTGATCGTATCAAGAATCAGATCTACAACTTTCCTGGCTTCGGCAAAAGCCAAACCACCATGTGCTTCATAAACCTTCTTACTGATTTCGTCTTTATTCATAATAACAGGGAAATTCCCGTCTAGCCCGTAATTCAGGCCGTGATCTTTAATTTTCAATCCTCAATCTTTTTATACCGCGAGTTCTCTTCAATGCCCAATGGATTCTGAAAAAAATGCGGGTTGAGTCTATTTCCTGCCAAGTTTGCGCCGTTGCCGGATTCGAATCGGTGTTGCATAAAAACCAAACTGTTCCCTCAGACGATTCACCAGGTACCTTTCAGTAGAAAAATGCATCCGGTCGCGTCCGGATATAAAAACCATAAAAGTGGGGGGATCCGTCTTGACCTGTGCAATATACCGGATCCCGAGTTTATGCTTGGAATCCCGGGCCTTGAATGTTTCCTGCAGGTCAGGCACAAACATGTTGTTCAGAGTGCCTGTCGGGATCCGCACATGTCGCGCCTCCATTGCATCCCGAATCATCTTGAACAATTTGGACACACGCTGCCCGGTCAACGCCGAAACGGTTAGAATCGGCGCATAGGACAGGTACTTCATCCGCCGATGCACGCTATCCGTGAACTCCTTCAGAATTAGAGGATTTTTCTCAACAGTATCCCACTTGTTGAAAACAATAATGATGGAACAACCCGATTCGTTAGCCTGCCCTCCAATGCCGGCATCCAGTTTGGTAACACCTTCCTCTGCATCCAGCACCAACAGGGCGATATCGGCACGCTCCAGGCTTTTTTGCGCCATGATAACGCTGACTCTCTCCGTACGATCCAGTGAAACCTTGCCTTTTCTGCGTATCCCGGCGGTATCGATAAGGCGATACCGGAATCCCTCGCGAACCAGAAGTGTGTCGACAGAATCGCGGGTAGTTCCGGGTATTTCGGTAACAATGGAACGCTCGAATCCAAGTAAGCGGTTCACCAGAGACGACTTGCCGACATTGGGACGACCGACAACGGCGATTCGAATTTCATCTTCCTGCCCGGTTTCCGCGTCGGTTTCTTCCGCCGGTGAATGTGCCTCGGCTTTCTCGGCAACAGCATCGAGCAGTTCCGCCGTTCCGCGGCCATGCTCAGCCGACACCGGATAGACCGCATCCGTTCCAAAGGCATAGAATGGAGCTGCATGCATTTCAATCCCGGGACTATCAATTTTATTCACAATGGTCCAGACCGGCTTTCCGGTCCTTCGCAGCATAGGAAGCAACTGCTCATCCAGGGGAGTTATCCCGGCACGCCCGTCCACAACCAGGAGAACAAGGTGGGATTCCGAGACGGCTTTTTCCACCTGGCTCAGAATCCCCGCAGGGATGATATCGTGGGTCTCCGGAATCAGCCCCCCTGTATCCAGAACCTCGATAGACCTGCCATTCCATTGGATGGAACCATAAATGCGATCCCGAGTGATGCCCGGCTCGTCTCCGACAATGGCTTTTCGGATCCGGCAGAAACGGTTAAAAAGTGTGGATTTCCCTACATTCGGCCTGCCGACGATGGCTATTTTATACATATCCCGGTAAGAATCCTTAATACGCCCCAGCATTCTCACTTGAGGGAATGCCCGCGAACTATTATCGCTAAATAATAAACTCTATATTTTACGCCCTGTGAAGATATTTCCCAAGTCCGCGGTTTGGAATCGTCCCAATAAGAACAATTTAAAAATAAAATTCCTCCTGCGAACCTTTACGCTCTCTGCGTTTCTGCGGTGAGTTTTAGGCGAACGGTCCGCGCTAATGGGGTACAACGAGTGGAAATGTTGAAGGGAGTAATTTGATTTCGAGAGGCAGTTCGCCTGCTAGTTCGCCGTCAGCCTGAACGAATATTCCTGCCGGTCCCTCAATCGTCAAACTGTTGGCCTGCATCCGGTGGATCCAATCATAGCGTTTCGGTTGGCCCAGCCAGGCATGGAAAAGAAAACGCGCCAGTTTAATCCTGCTGCGCTGCTCGAGGACCAGAATATCCAGAAGGCCGTCCTGCATGTCCGCCTGGGGGCAAAACAGCAAGCCTCCCCCATAGTTTTTGGCATTGGCTATGATGCAACTGGTCGCCGTAAAGGTCCGATTATGGGCTGTTACATAAAATTCCCGGAAAGGGTATGTCCGCAGGCAGCGCAATATTGCCAGGGCGTAGGCTCCCATCCCGAACCTTGCTTTCAGGGCCGGGTTCACATTGGCCTCAACATAGGCGTCTAATCCTACCCCGGCGACAAAGACAAAACGGCGCCTGCAGTTCGGCCCCAACTCGCCGAGATCGACTTTCCGTATGGACCGTTTCAGACCGATTTCAAGGGCTTTAATGGGATTTAAAGGCAGCTGTAATTCCCTGGCAATTACATTTGCAGTTCCTGTTGGGAGAACGATTATCGGGAAGGGGGGTGAGGGGATGGACGAGGCAACTTCATTGACGGTCCCGTCCCCCCCGCAAACGGCAAGAAGATCCGGAGGATTCTCGAGCAGTTCCTGCGCTATTCGTCCCGCCTGGTCCTGTTCTTCTGTCGTCAGGATTTCAACAACCCAATCCGGATGCTTCCATTGTTGAGCGTAGCGGCGGATCATGGCATACGCCCTCCCGCCGCCCGCGGCGGGATTGGCAATAATGACAACTTTCATATTTATTAAAATACCTATCGGCCGATGGAGATAATGATTCCGCCCGACATCTCGAGCATATTCAGAGTATCCGTAACAAAACCGACTCTATATCCGCGCACGTCGAACCGTAATCCCAAAGGCCCTTTAATGCCGTAAACCTTTATTCCGCCGCCGTAATTGAAAGCAGGATCTGTCCCCACCGGGAGATTGGAACTGCCATACTGGTGAACGAGTCCAATCCCGGCCGTAAGGTACGGCACAACCTTTCCGGTCGGCAGGCTGAATATTAAATTGCTGTTGAACAGAAAACCCTTCGAATCCGAAACGCCTTCAACATTTCTCGGAAACAGGAAATCCGAGCTAAAGGCGACCGTATGTTCTATACCGAAAGAAGGAACAAAATCCGTGCTTATCCGGAATCCGAAGACGGGACTGCCATCCAGAGACACCTGCTCGCCCCGATACTCTATCGAACCTGGATTGATACTCCCGACATAAAAGGTAAGGTCGGCTGCCTGTGACGGAATGGTAAAGAGAAGAATCAATATAAAAACAGAAGCGGATCCAAAACAATATCGTGTGCTCATAGGCATCCTCTGTGAAAAAGGAATGACGCAAATTTGTACCAAGACGTTTGCATTATCGTCATTCAGATATAAGTTGATCCATCCATGTATCCCGGACTTCGATAAACTGTTCGAATTGTTCGGGCTGCACAGGATCTCCCGGCGGAAAAATCATCTTTGTCGGATTCAGGGGTTTGTCATACCGACGGATCCGGAAATCCAGATGTGGACCGGTTGAAAGTCCTGAGGAGCCGACATATCCGATCAGCTGGCCCTGGCTGACATTTGCATTCCTTTTTACCACAATTCGCGACAGGTGTAGATACAAGGTTTCATATCCCTTGGGATGCTGCAAATGGACCATCTTTCCATTAGCTCCATCACTCCCGGCGGCAATTACCTTGCCGTTTGCCACAGCTCGAACCGAAGTGCCGACAGGTGCGGCGTAATCGATGCCCAGGTGCGGTTGCACCTTTTTCGTTATGGGATGTCTTCGACTGTAGGAAAACCCTGAACTGATCCGGGTATATTTCAGGGGGGATTTCAGAAAAGATTTTTTCAGTGCCTTCCCCTCGGGATCGTAGTAAGCCGGGTTTCCGTTCTTGTCTTCAAAAAGGAATCCCATGATTTCTCTTCCGTCGTTTATGAAGGAAGCGGCCCATATCACTCCATACTTGACAAACTCCCCTTCCAGGTATTTCTTTTCCACTATCGCTTTAAAAGAATCCCCTTTCCGGATATCTATTAGGAAATCTACGTCGGAGTTGAATATTTCCTCGAGATACTGGGCAAGCATATCTTTTTCCCCGATCTCCAGGACAGACTCGAACAGCGAGGAGTTTATCGTTTGGGATACCTTCTCCACGCGGGTTTCGAAGGGGAATGGCTTAATTTCGGAAACAAGACGATCCTCCTCCGTGTTGAGGTAAACGTGAAGATATTGGTCGGAATCGATCGGATATTGAAAATCGCGAAACCGGCCGTTGCCGTCGAAAAGAATATGATAGGCATAACCGGCTTTGATCTTGGCAAGGTTGTAATCCGGACGCGCACAATCGATGATCTCTTGCCCCTCAGCCCCTGAAATACCATGGCCGGCCAGTATTTCCGAAATTGTCTGATTCGGTTCGATGACCCCGTCAACCTGCTTCAGAATGTCCGGTGCGTCCCGGGAAGTCAAATCGGCGGGTGTATGGGTTACCTCCTCGTGGATCGCATCATGCCGCTCGAGGAACTGAATGATCATAGCGACCAGTAAGGGCACCAGGATCAACAGAAAGATAAGCGGTCCTAAGAAAGTTCGGGGTGAT